>JBJEXU010000212.1:0-1728 GCA_051886095.1 Christensenellales bacterium
CCACCTTTAAGTTTCATATCTTTTTCTTCTTTCAATCTATTAAGAAGTGGATTATTACTAAACTCTTTTCGCTCTGCCCTTTCTGGTTTTTCAGCATCTTCTGGAATTATCCAAGTTTTACCTTTCAGTTCTGCACCTTTTACCCTACCTTGTTGGCAATAGTTGCGAACAGACCTTTCACTAATATTCCACTTTTTAGCAATTTCACTTACTGTTAAAAATCCCATTAACATAATACCTCATTTTAATCTATTTTAATTATAGCCAATATCGGCAATTAAGTCAATAAATTTTCAAATAAAAATTGCCGATAACGGCAATTTGAACATTTTTTATATTTATTTTAATTTTTTATTTTGTAATAAGACTTATCGGAAGTAATAATTTTGCTATTACAAAATTATTCGTGTCGTTTTCACGACACCGCTTGATAACTCAAACACTTCCTCGTCTTTTTAGCCTGAGATAAAATTAATTTTTGAGATAACTGCATCATGGAAATTCCATACGTGGTCCATAAATTCATCTAACTGTTTCTTATCTTTTATTTCAACAAATTTATTCATTTCTATCCTCTTATTTATATTCAAATTCCAGTTCAGTTTTTCGCTCATATATTTCGCCATCAAGCGGGTCTAGCATGCTTTTGGGCGTGCTTTTGCGGGCATAACAATAATTGCAACCATGGCGACAAGTATCATATCTTCCAATATCAATGGCTGGCATGCAACCACAGTATTTTCGCTGACCATCAATTTTATTGTTTTTGCGTTTGATATCAATATTTTGTTTTTTAAACCTTTCAGTTAAAAGTTGTTCAAATATTTCGCCGTCGATGCACTTGCTAGGCACAATTCCATATTTTTGATAATCTCCACTTTCTGCACATGCTTCAATTTGAATGCCATTTGCTTTGGCAATTTGTGAAAATGAAGCAAGTATTTCATGTTTTTGCGAAAGATTTGGAGCCCAAACTGTTTTTGCACAGCCTTTGTAGCTTTCTATAACAAAACTAATTTTACAGTGCTTAGTATAACCTTTAAGTTCTTTGCAAAGTTTAGCAAATTCCCTTCTATGCCACTCCACATCAATATCATTTGAAAGTAAAATCGGATCATATCTCCAAATTACATGGCAGTAAGCAGATAATTTTTTAAAACTTTCTATTCTTTCTTCTAAATTTGGCAAGCCCGCTTCAATATGATTTGGATAAGCATTTAAGGTATAAAGAAAATAGTATTTAATTTCTAGTTTATCTAAAACCTTCAACTTTTCAATCATTGACTCTGGGTTCTTCGTCCAAAACACAATACCTTCCAAATTTCCTTTCATTTCAATTTTCTTTTCGCCCAAAAGATTGGTTTGCACGCTTTTTATTTTCACAGGTTCCAACTTTATTTTTGCTATTTTGTTTGGATTTATTGGATTTGGCACAAGCACAAAACCATCTTTTAACCTATCAAAAAACCAATCTGAATAAAAGGCAGGGATATCTGTTCTTCTCGATACACTTAAAATCATTTAATTATCTTTCTCCACGAATAATAATACCATCACCGCTTAAAATTTCAAAACGTTTAAATTTAAATTGTCCATTTAGTTTTCTTAAAAGTTTGTTTATAAAATCTTGTTCTTCTTTCGGCATATGTAATTGTGTAATCACAGATACCAACTTTATAAATTTAATATTGTATGCCATTTTTTATTATATCTTAAGAAATTTATTTG
>JBJEXU010000213.1:0-6486 GCA_051886095.1 Christensenellales bacterium
GCAATTATTTTAGTTTTTCAACACCCAGACTATACAAATTCAATAACTAAACAATTATACCCTATTGTGGCAGAACAATATAACACAACACCTGCTAGGGTTGAACGCTCAATAAGACACGCCATAGAAATTGCTTGGAATAGAGGAAAAATTGATAAAATAAACGAAGTGCTTGGAGTGGAATTATTTGGTAAATATGATAGACCTACAAATGGTGAATTAATCGCACTTTTGGCAGATAAATTATTACTTGAAAGCGCATAAAAAATCAGGAAAATTTCTTCCTGATTATTTATTATCAATATTAATTTTCCCAATTTGACATTTTAATAGTTTCAATAATTAAATTGTATTCAACTTTAAGCATTTGCCAAATATCTTCGTAACTTGTGTGTTGTTTTAAACATAATATAAATTGCTCTGTTAATTCTTTTAGTTTCACAAAATCTAATACTGCACATACTCCCTTTAATGTATGAGCATCAAAATTTGCCTTGTCAAGATTTTGAGTTTCTACATCTTCTTTAAGCGTTTCAAATGTTGGGTCGTTTAGAAATTTAACTATGAATTTTTTAATAAACGATTCTTCGCCTAATCTTTCTAAAATGTTATCTGCACTACCACCTATAGCATTGTAAAATTCCTCTAATGTCACATCTAACTCCTTTTATTAGTTATCTCATAAATAATTTTATTTGTCAATTTATCTATAAAATAAATTGGTTAAAAATTAATGTTAATTTTAATCATTTGTTCTATATCCATAAATAGTATTATTGAATATTAAAAAGAAGATTGCTGGGATATGTGTGACATAAAAATTAAAAAAAGAAAGGAAAAATTTTATGAAATTAATAATAGCAACTAAAAACTCTGCTAAAATAGAGGGTGCAAAGAAAGCCTTTTCGCATTATTTTAAAGACTTTACAATAGAGGGGATTTCGGTTTCTTCAGATGTTAGTGAACAACCGGTTAATAATGAAATATATTTAGGTGCTAAGAATAGAGTTAGAAATTTAAAAAAGTATTGCAAAGAAAATGGCATTGAGGCAGACTGGTTTTTATCTATAGAAAGTGGTATTAATAATTTCTTTGGAGAATGGCTTATAACCAACATTACTGTAATTGAGGATAATGCTAATTATGAAAGTTGCGGTTCTAGTGCTTCTTTTCCAGTTCCGAATGAATTTGCAAATAAAGTAATAGGAACAAGTTTAAATCAAGTAATGAATGAAATTTTTGGTAAGGATGAAGAAAGACATAATAATGGTGGCGGAATTCAGATGTTGTCTCAAGGGAAAGTTACAAGGATTGATTTAACTGAACAGGCATTTATGATGGCATTAACTAAATCTTCTTGGATTAAAAATAGATAGATGATACACGTCTATCTTTTTTTATATCTAACACTTTTTAATATATTAGAATAAAATGTTTTAGAATACTAAAAGAAAATTTTAAATTAGTATTCAAAAACAATCGGGAGAAAATTATGGCTTTTATACAAAGATATTCTAGTATTAAAAAAGGTGGAATTTCCTTTGTTGGTAATACTTTAGGGCTGAGCAAACGAAGTAACCAAAATAGAGCAGGAACTCTTGGCTCAATAGGTGCTTTTACCAGTCTAAATGGGGCTTTGCAAGTAAATGATTTCCCTTTAGGAACAACTCTTAATTATTTGCAAAATGGTTCTACGGCTATTCTAAATTTGCCTGTTGGAAGCACTATTTTATATGCCGAACTAATTTGGGGTGGGTTATATAGGTCGAGTAATAATAATATTTCTAATTTACTAAATAATAATATAACATTTAATACCCCTAATAGTTCAAATAGTGTTGCCAGCGATGTTGTTACTAGACAGAATTTTGAAATTCCTACGGAAAGCAATACTCTTGGATTTTATGTGCGAACTTGCAATGTAACTAGTTTAGTCGCAAGTGGCGGGAATGGAACTTACTCGGTAGAGGGGGTCCCAGCACTTATAGAAGCAATAGATGCAAGAACTAATGACACTAATCATGAGGGCTGGACATTGGCTGTTGTTTATGCTAATGATAATTTGCCTTTTAGAAGTCTTAATCTTTGGACGGGAGGAGAGGTGGTATCTCCGTTGGTTGGAGTAGCAAATATTACATTGACTGGATTTAAAACTCCCCAAGAAGTTAGTCCTAGTGGAAAAATATTTGTATCTGCGCAAGAAGGTGATGCAGTTTTAACTGGAGACCAAATGTCGTTTGGAGATAGTGTTGCAACATTGGAATTTTTATCGGGACCTAATAATCCGCTTACAAATTTCTTCTGTTCGCAGATAAATAATGAAAATGGACTTATTGATACAAATGGAACTTTTGGAACGCGAAATGCTAATGCAAGTGCAGGAACAAATACTAGTGCTTGTAGGCAAGGTTACGATATAACCGCCATTGATTTAACTGGAAAATTAAAAAGTGAGCAAACAACTGCTTATATTAGGCTTACAACTAATGGTGATTTATATGTTCCAAATGCACTTGCTTTGCAAATAGATAATGGTGTAAATCCTGACCTGGCGATTATTAAATCGGTAGATAAATCGGTTGCCGTTAAAGGTGAAATATTAACATATACTTCACTTGTAACCAATACGGGTAGTATACCTTTAACAGATACAATTTTTACGGATAGTATTCCTGCGGGAACTACACTATTGACAAATTCGGTTTCTGTTGATGGTGTAAATTTTGCTGGTGCTAATCCCGAAACGGGATTTGGTATAGGAACTCTTATACCTAATCAGACAAAAGTTGTAACATTTCAAGTTCAAATAGATTAAAACTTAAGGAGAAAAATATGATAATTCCTAATCAAAGCGAAACTCAATTTGATTATACTTTGCCAGATGGTCAGACTAAAACGGAAACTAGAGAAAGTAATATTGTTAATACTGAAATATTAACCTATTCTTTCACCAAAGTTAAATCCTCTGATAGAACATTCTTGCAAGAAGGCGAGATTGCTACTCAAACGGTAGTACTAACCAACAACTCGCAAGTTAATATCTCTAATATAATATTTAAAGATATTTTAAGTGGTGGAGGCACATATGTAGCAGGAAGTGTTATTGTGAATGGTGTAGCACAGCCTAGTTATGACCTTGTTGCAGGCTTTCCTATAGACGATTTATCGCCAAATGAATTTGCCACCATTTCTTACAAAATTCAGGCCAATAATCCATTAACTGAAGCATTAATTACAAACTATGCTAATATTGGCTATACTGCTAATGAAAGGAATTTAAATGAAAACTCAAATACTATAAACTTAGTTGTAGTTTCTAATAGACTAACAATAGTAAAAGCAGTTGATAAATCGGTAGCGATTGCTGGTGAAAATCTGCATTATACAAGTACTATTACAAATACAGGAACTTTACTAAAAACCAATCTAATATTTACAGATGACATACCAGCAGGTACAACTTTCGTAGCAGGTAGTGTAAAAATTGATGGTGTAACACACGCAGGGTATAATCCCGCTGTGGGATTTGCTTTGCCTGACTTAATTGTTGGTGCAAGTACAGTAGTAGAATTTGATGTTAAGGTAAATTAATATGAGAGTAATTACTAATACATCTAGAGTGGTAGATAATTCGGTCGAACCACCAATTATAACTACTAGCAACGAAGTTCGGACAATAATTAGGGATATAGACCCACCTATTATTAGAGAAGTTAATCATATTAGATTTACACCTTGTAATTGTTGTAACAATTGTTGTGATAATTTCTTTGATAATTCTAATAACTGTTGTAGGGGTTTTGGCTCTCATAACAAGCATTTTGAAAGACCTCAGCAAGGATTTTGTATTTGTAATATTTTTAGAAATTTTGGTTGTTGGTAAAAAACAAAAGGTAGTCGGGTTGACTACCTTTTGTTTTTCTACAATTTACATATATTCCAAATCTTCTCTTTTAAATACATCGTTATCTAAAAATTGAATTGGTGTCATATGAAATCCGTCAGCAACTTGATAAATAATAGCAAGCGTTGGACTTTTAGTATTTCCTTTCATAATGTTTACAATAGTTGACCTTGCAATGCAACTATCTTTTAAAAATTTATGCAAAGATATATTCTTTTCTTTTAATAACTCGTTAATTCTAATAGTAAATGCCTCACCCAATGTCATAATTACTCTCCATTTTTAATATGTCCTAATTAGAACATTTTAATTCTAACAATGGGAATATTGAAAAACTGCAACCTAATTCGGTCAACAACCTAATTTGGTTGCAAGAACTTATTTTGTGTTATATAATTGTCCTAATTAGGACGGTTATTATGTGTAAGGTGTGTTCTTTCTTAGGTCATAGAAAAATAAATGTGACTGAAGAATTTAAGAAAAAAGTGACAGAAACGATAGAGGATTTGATTGTCAATCACAATGTATCAGAGTTTTTATTTGGTAGTCGAAGTGATTTTGATACACTATGCCATTCTATTGTAACTGAACTGAAAGAAAAATATCCAAAAATCAAAAGAATTGTTTATACTTGTGCAAGTGAAAGTTTTGTATTAGAAAGCGATAGAGAAAAAATGGAAAAACTTTATACCGATATTACAAATAGAGAAATCCACCTGCGTGGTTTTGAAGAAGAATTTGAACATAAAACAAAATACTCGGCGGGTAGAGCAAGTTATATTGAAAGAAATTACGCAATGATTGATAAAAGCAATTATTGTGTGTTTTATTATGATAAAAACTACCAAACACAAGTACGACAACGCTCAAAACAAGGTTGCTATTACCAACCAAATTCAGGAACAGCACTTGCATATAAATATGCAACACGAAAAAAGAAGGAAATAATAAATTTAATATAAAAAGGTAGTCGGGTTGACTACCTTTTTATATTAAATTTTTCATCATTTTATGTAATTTGAATAAAGTTACCACTGCTTAGTTTAATTCAAAGGTTGTAACATTATTCTTCGTGTGTATCGTGACAGCAAGGACAATCTTCGGAGCAGAATTTAGATTTGTCATAAGGAATGTTGTTTCTATCATAATAATCTTTAACTGCTGCTTTAATTGCTTCTTCGGCAAGTACTGAACAGTGAATTTTATGTGCAGGAAGTCCGCCAAGTTCTTCAACAACTTCTTTGTTAGATAATTCTAAAGCCTTTTCAATAGGTTGTCCTTTAATCATTTCGGTTGATATTGAACTTGCTGCTATTGCACTACCACAACCAAAAGTCATAAATTTAACATCGGTGATAATATTGTCTTTGACTTTAATATACATACGCATAATGTCACCACATTTAGCATTACCAACTTCGCCAATGCCGTCAGCATCTGGCATTTCTCCAACATTCTTTGGGTTTCTGAAATGCTCCATTACTTTTTCGCTATATAACATATTTTTCTCCTTTTTATATTAATGTGTTTTTAAATCAGTTTCTGACATAAACTTATAATTTATTGACAAATTGCCTTATGTTTCTGATAATTAAGTATAATCTATCCAAGAATATTATCTAAATTTTCTTGTGAGATTATTAAATAAGGTGTTTTGTTATTCCTTTATTTAGTGCGTCCCATACAGGACTAATAGTTCTTAAATATTCTACAATTTCAGGAACTACTTTAATAGTTTTTTCTATTTCTTCTTCGGTTGTGTATTTTGAAAGAGTTAACCTTAGGCTTCCGTGTGCGATTTCGTGTGGAAGTCCGATAGATAGTAAAACGTGACTAGGGTCAAGTGAACCACTTGTACAAGCCGAGCCACTGGAAGCACAAATGCCCCTGTCGTTAAGTAGTAGTAATAGGCTTTCACCCTCAATGCCTTCAAAACTCATATTGAAATTATTAGGAAGTCTTAGTTTAGTATCCCCATTAATTTTAGAATATGGAATTTTAGAAAGTTCTTTAAATAATTTGTCTCTAAGGTATATTTCTTTCTTGGATACTTCCTCCATTTCATTGACAGCATCTTCTAGTGCAACAGATAATCCAACAATGCCCGCTAAGTTCTCAGTTCCTGCTCTTCTATTCCTTTCTTGTGCACCGCCGTTAATAAGATTAAATAGTGGAGTTGTTTTTCTACAATATAGTACACCTACACCTTTAGGTCCGTGGAATTTATGTGCTGATAATGAAAGCATATCTATATTCATATCCTTGACATCAATAGCAATATGTCCAACTGCTTGAACTGCATCTGTATGGAATGTAACACCTTTATCTTTGCAAATTTTGCCAATTTCTTTAATAGGTTGTATTGTTCCAATTTCGTTATTAGCAAACATTATTGTTACTAAACAAGTATCATTAGTGATTGCTTTCTCTAAATCTTCAAGTCTAATAATTCCGTTGTCATAAACGGGTAGATAAGTAACTTTAAAGCCTTGTTTCTCTTTTTCTTTAAGAGTGTGTAAAATTGCGTGATGTTCAAAACTAGTAGTAATTATATGTTTTTTACCTTTCATTTGACCCATTCT
>JBJEXU010000214.1:0-6450 GCA_051886095.1 Christensenellales bacterium
CGGAATTTAGTAGCAACTTCTGTCATTTGTTTAGTGTTAAGCCCAACAGCAAAACCTGCACCAATCACCCCACCCATACTTGTTCCAACCACAATATCAATAGGTATATTATATTTTTCAAGTGCCTTAATAACGCCAATATGAGCACAACCAAGTGCTCCGCCACCGCTAAGAACCAAGGCAACACGTTTATGTTTCTTCATAATCTTCACACACTTTTTAATTTTTTTAATTGGATTTTAATTAATTAAAGTCTTAATAATTAAAAACATTTGCTAACTTTTATTAAACTAAAATTCTAATTTAAAATTTCATTCATATTATATAATATAATGATTAAAATTAAAACAAAAAAACAATTAATCTTAAATAACATTTACATTTTTTTACTTTTATTTTGCATTGGTTTATTTATTTTTATTCCAAAGTTAGCAATGCAATCTTTTTTTCAAGGAATTAGACTTTGGGCAACAAAAGTATTGCCCGCATTACTACCATTTTTTATCCTTGTAAAATTATTATCGTATACTACATTTTCTAAATCTATTGGAAAATTCTTAACTCCAATAACCCACAAATTATATGGCGTTGGAGGAGTTTCAGGTTATATTTATATAATGAGTATACTTTCTGGATATCCAGTAGGTGCTAAATTAACAGCCGAAATTTACAAAGATGGCGGAATAAACAAAGGACAAGCCCATACAATTTCTTCTTTTACTAGTACATCTGGACCTTTATTTGTTCTAGGCACAGTTGGAATTGGTTTATTCGGCAATCAATTACTCGGAATTGTGGTTCTAATATCTCACTATCTTGGAGCAATACTAAACGGACTCATATATAGATACAAAGATAATTCTGTCAATGCACAAGCGTCTTTTAAAGACCCTACAAATACATTAAACGATTGTATGACAAGTAGTATTATGAGCATACTTGTTGTTGGTGGATTTATTGCAATATTTTATATGTTACTGACACTTTTGCTTCACATTAATGCTTTTAGTTTACCAACATATCTTTTATCTAAAATTGGCATTCCTAAAGAACTAACAATAGCAACAATATCTGGGTTTATTGAAGTTACAACTGGTATGTCACTCCTTTCCCAGTGTGCAATAAGTTTTGATTTGCAAGCAATAATTGCTTCTTTTCTAATTTCTTTTGGAGGACTATCTATACACGCCCAAGCATATTGTTTTCTATCTAATTTTGATATGCCATACTCCAAATTTTTGTTACAAAAACTTACCCACGCTAGTTTATCTGCAATAATTACTTTGTTAATAGTATTAATTTTTTAATTTAAAAAAAACAGCAAGAAAAAGCCAAAATCTTTAAATTTGAATAGCACTTCAAATCAAAAACTTTGGCTAATTTTAATAATAAATATCTGCGATAAGCATTTTTAATTTTTCGTAAGACTGTTTATATCTTTTGTTCTTTTCTAACACATATTCAAGCGGAACGAGCAATGCATTGATAATAAGCAAATCCTCAATGTGTACAGCCTTGTTTAGTGCCTTTAGTACAATTAGCAATTCCTCTTTTTGAGCAAACTTAAGTTTAGTATCTTCATTAATAAGGTTCTGAAGTTCAACTATGCTTAGCATAAGATTAGCAAAAAGAATTTTAGTATTCTCATTAGCCTTAACTTCTTCAATAGTTTCATCAATGGTTACTTGACCTTCAGATAAATCATCACTTTCCAGTTCCCTTCCCTCATCGTCTACATTAAGCAAATTCTTAACTGCAGTTTTATATTCAACAAGAACCATAAGTGAGAAATTATTATAACTAATATTATATCCGTCTGCACTATAAAAATTATCTGTTACAAAAGTTTGAAGATTAATATTCCTCTTATCGACTTCAAGAAGTAAACAGGTTACAAAAGCAACAATATCTTTCTCTTCCTGTGGCATCTGAAAATAACCACCATTAGCAGGATTACTTGCTTTGCAACTTTCTAAGGTCTGTGCAAATCTAAAACCTTGCATACATTCTGAATATAAATTATATAACTTTTCACTCTTAACAACGCTTTTTAAAATATTAGATACCTTAGTGTCAGATAAAATAAATCTTCCCTCTATCATCTCATTACAAGCATTAAAAAAATCCACCAAATTTTTTCTTTCTTCTTCGGTTATCATAGTTTTCCCCCTAGTTATAATTTATTTTAACCTAATTATTATTATAAATCAAATAAATTAAATTATCTTTTATATATAAAAAACATAGATTTATTAAAAAATACTAATAATTTATCTAAAAACTTATGTTATAAATTTTATTTAAAATTTAAAATACTTGGCATAAAACACTTAGAAAAGATAAAAAAATATGCTAGAATATATTGGTAACTAAGGTTAAAGTTAGCAAATAATTTCATTGCTTATTTTAACAATTAAATAAGATTAACTTAATTGGAGAAATAATGGAGTTTGTTCAGGATAATACCGTTCAGAAAATTAAATTACTTTTTGTCCTAGAGAAAATGGAAATTCCTTTAACAGAGAATAATATTGTAGATATATGTACCTCTAGCAATAACTGGTTTACATATTTAGATTTAAAGGAAGCATTATACGAACTAATTGAAGTGGGATTTATTTGTGAGAATAAGTCTGATAACGAAGAAAGTAGATATACAATTACTTATGATGGCAGGAATTGCTTAAGCCATTTTTATTATAGAATCCCTAAGGACTTAAGAGAAAAAATATCCGCTTATGCTCAAGAAAACAGAATGTCTTACAAGCGTAGTCAGGAATATTTATCCGAATATGAGAAGAATGTTGATGGTAGTTATACAGTTACACTCAAAATTAAAGAACCTATGTCACCCAATTCTTTACTCGTTCTTAGACTAAAAACACCTAATCGACAGATTGCGCTTGAAACCACAAAGAAATGGGCAGACAAAGCACCTCAAATTTATGAGAATATTTACGACTCACTACTTGATAACTAAAGTATTCAACTTTTGAATTGCAAAAGTTGCAAAACAATTGGGGGATTGCGATTTCCCCCAACCCCCTTAAAACGCTTCCTCTATGATTAAAGTTACTATTATCGTATTCAAAATATTTTTGCTTAAGTTGATATACTTACATTTGTTAAAAACTAATTATTACTTTTTTAAACACATCTCATAATCTTTTGAAATGTTTGCTTTTTATAAATACTGTGTTTAATTCAAAAGATGAGTTTGAATAACATAACAAAGGAGATACTCAATGGAAACATATATTACACACGGCACTTGCAGTAGAAAAATCAACTTTGAAGTTGAAAACGGGAAAATTAAATCTTGCGAATTTGTTGGTGGCTGTACTGGCAACACTCAAGGTATAGCAAAATTAATAATTGGTATGCCTGTTGAAGAGGTTATTGCTAGAACTCAAGGTATTCAATGTCGTAATGGTACATCTTGTCCCGACCAATTATCTAAAGCCCTTAAAGAGTATTTGAATAAGTAGCCTTATTCATATTAGAAAATATAAAACTACTTGCTAAGTTATGCTTGGGCAATCTCTATTAAAAGTATTTCTTGTGTTTTGATACAAAAATAATATATATATAGAAAAAATATCCACAAAAATTGCGGATATTTTTTACTTTTAAATATTATAAACTTTTATTCACCTGCTGGAACTTCTGTACACTCAGATGTATCTACTGTAAAGTCGCCAGTGTCCCACAATATATTCATATTACCAAACTGTGAAGTCACACTCCTATCATCATAATTAATTGTACCTAATCCTTCAATTTTAGATAATTTATTATTTTCAAATTCTAAACACCATTCTTCAGTATCTAAACAACTGTAATATCCATATTCCTCATAATTTAATTCTCTTTCATAAGCGTAAATGAATTTAAATCTATAATGATTATCTCCCACTTTTTCCATAGTAACATTGCCAACCATACAATCTTGATTTTCACCATAAACTATAGAAATTATTCTATCAACAAAATTTTCAAAATAATATTCAACCAAAAAATTATTTTCTAAGATATCATTTGTTTGAGTTTTGCTAGTATAGGTTCTGTTTGTTAAATCATAGTTAGTTATATTATATTCTTTAGTATCAGAATTATATGCAATCTCATAATAAGTTTTAGATTCGTTTTCCTCTAACCAACTCCAACCCTTATTTGTTTTTGTTTTATCATCATAAAACATTCTTAGATTTGTAACGACATTACGGGTAACATTTCCAAAAACATCTAATATAGAAGTATCACTTTCGCAAGTTAGTCCCTTAGTTCTAGCCAAATCAAACTTTGTTTGAATTAACATATTATTAAGCACATTTGATGCAAACTCGCTTGAATAATTATTTTGAGTTTCTAGATATTCGGTGACCTCACTAATAACTTTGTCTAAATCTGCCTGATTAAAAGTAATGTCGGAAGTACAACCAGTCAATGTCACTGCTCCAACTAATCCTAGTCCAAGTCCTGCTAAAATTTTCTTTGTTTTATTTTTCATATAATTTCTCCCTTTGTTATAATAATTTATTATGATTATATACGAAAATTCTTCGTAATGCAACTATTTAACGAAAATACTTCGTATAATTTTTATATGGAGTTTGGCAGTATTTTAAAAGAATTAAGAAAAGAAAGAAAACTAACTCAAACTGAGTTAGCAAAATTTTTATGTACTACACAAGACACTATTTCATTATGGGAATTAAAAAAAAGTTATCCAGATGTGCCAACACTGATTAAAATTTCTAAATTTTTTGGTGTATCTTGCGATTATTTGTTGGGACTAGAGAATTAGTTAAATTAAAAAAACACACTTATATGTTATAAAAACTAAGTGTGTTATATTATTTTAAATTAATTAGTTGCTTTTAATTGTTCTAAGAGAGATTTGTTTTTAGCAAGTTTTTCTTTCTCGTTCTCAATTAGACTTGCTGGAGCTTTTGCCACAAAGCCTGCGTTATTAAGCAGTCTTTCGCTTCTTTCAATTTCGCTATTAAGTCTAGCAATTTCTTTCTCTATTCTTTCTTTCTCTGCCTTACTATCTACCAAACTTTCAAGTGGCAAATTAACAATCATATCACTAAAAGTAAGTCTTACTGAATTGTTGTCAATTTCACTTTCATTTGCAACTACTATTACATTATCTATAAGTGCAAGTTTACTTATGTATTTTAAACAATCATTAAACAAACTATTATTTAATAATACCTGAGCATTTATTTTCTTATTATCTGGAACTTTCTTCTCGGCACGAACATTTCTAATGTTCTTAATAACATTCATTGTTTCTTCAATAATGTTACCATTATATTCACCTTGAACTTCCGGCCATTTAGATATCATTATGCTTTCATCGTGATTAGGTAGTTCAAGATATATTTTCTCAGTTACGAAAGGTATAAAAGGGTGAAGCATCTTAAGTATTTGAGTTAGAACATACACAAGTGTTGCGCAAGTACCTTCTTTATTTTCTGCAACATCGCATTTACTAAGTTCAATATACCAATCGCAGAATTTTTCCCAGAAAAATTCTTTTAATTCGCTACCTGCCATACCTATATCGTATTTCTCAAATTTCCTATCAACACTAGTAATGGTTCTATTTAGTTCGTTTAAAATCCATTTATCTGCATAAGATAGGTTAACTTCAGAAATTGGTTTAATCTCAACACCTTCAATTTGCATAAGAACATATCTAGAGGCATTCCAAATTTTGTTAATAAAGTTACGAGTAAGTTCTACCTTTTTCTCAGAGAACCTACTATCTGATTGAATTGCAACTCCATCAAATAAACTAAATCTAAGAGCATCAACACTATACTTATCTATCATTTCAATAGGGTCAGTACCATTGCCAAGAGTTTTACTCATCTTCCTGCCATTAGCGTCTTTGACAATACCATTAATTACTATATCTTTGAAAGGTATATCACCTACATATTCAAGTCCAGAGAATATCATTCGTGCTACCCACAAGTTTATAATTTCTCTGGCAGTTACCATTACATTGGTAGGATAGAAATATTTAAGTTCTTCAGTGTCATTAGGATAACCTAAAGTACTAATTGGCCAAAGAGCAGAACTAAACCAAGTGTCTAATTTATCTAGTTCTTGTTGTAAATTATGGCTATGACATTTAGGACACTCTATAGGGTCAGTTTCCTCAACAATCACTTCACCACAATCTAAGCAATTAAAAATAGGAATATCGTGACCCGACCAAATTTGACGAGAAATACACCAATCTTTAATGTTGTGCATCCAATTAAGATAGGTTTTCTTATACTGCTCGTCCATAAATCTAATTTTGCCACTCTCAACCGCTTCTATAGCAGGCTTTGCTAGTTCGTCCATTTTAACAAACCATTGACTAGATATAAGTGGTTCAATTATTGTTTTACATCTTTCCTTTGCAGTTCTTGTTTTGCCTGAACCCTT
>JBJEXU010000215.1:0-6440 GCA_051886095.1 Christensenellales bacterium
TACCATATAGATATTTATAAAGGCAATGACGAAACACTTCTTAAATATCTTAAAATTATTCATTCTGCTGATGCTTATGCTAATCTTATAAATTTCTCACTAGGCAATCAAAATTTAGATGGTTTAGAAGATGGATATTCGGAGGAAATATTAAATAAATTCTATAATAATGAACCCTTATTCAATGTTTCAGTTAACACCAAATTGGAAAGACTTCTAAAATCTTTATCAGCAACTAGTTGCATTAAGTTTCCACTACTTAGAAAGGAAGTAATCGATAAGAATTATATTGAGATATTCTATGATACATATGAACAAGTATTAAACTCTGAAGATAGAATAGTTTACCGCAAAGCAGTAGATTATTTAAAAAATCACTATTTAGTTTAATTTTAAAAATTAGGCACTAGCATATAACTATTGCCTTTTTATTTTTTACTAGTTTAATTTTCAAGCTATTTACCAAATATTTTTACTAATCTTTTATCTATTTTATTTATTTTAGAATAATTTTGCAAGTTTTACTAAAAATATCATTATGGAAAAAAGAAGTTGTAATAAATCTAAATGTAAAAAATATCGCAAAAATGACCCATTAGGCAGTTACACAGGTGTTTGTGAAGAAAGCAATATCCCACCCGTTCAAGATGCCGATGATTTATAATTATTAGGAGTCGATTATGCCTGATGTTGTACAAGTCTTATTAAATTCAATATTTGCATTTGCATACCTATTTTTAATAGCAAAAATACTTGGAAAGAAACAAGTTGCTCAATTAACTGTCGTAGATTATGTTGTAGGAATTAGTATAGGTAGTATTGCTGCCGAATGGTGTACCGATGCAAAAACTCCTTGGTATTTCTACGCAATAGGAATGGGTATATTTTTCTTGTTCTCCTTCATTATTGATTTTCTTGAGAGAAAAACATTATTTAAAAAATTTCTTAAAGGCAAAGAACTTGAACTTATGTCAGACGGGAAGATTAATTATAAAAATCTTAAAAAATCAAAGTTAGACATTAATGACATTCTTGGGCTTTGCAGAGAAAAAAATTACTTTGATTTAAGTGAAATTGCTTATATATATTTTGAAAATAATGGTGCTATTAGTATTCTTCCCAAAGGTAATAAACGACCTGCTACAGCAAATGATTTAATCAAGGTAGATATAAAGAAAGCATCACCTTCTTCCTATGTCATCATTGACGGAAATATAAATAAATCTGAACTGGATAATCTGGGCAAAGATAATGAGTGGCTATTAAAAAAGTGCAATATTTCTAATGAAAAAGAATTAAAAAATATAATTCTTGCAGAATATATTGAAGATACAAAAAGTGTAAGTGTGCATTATAAAAAAGAAACCAACAATAATTAATTGTTAGTTTCTTTTTTAGTTGAATTGAATTTTTAATTGTTACTCACTTCTAAGGCACTTAACTGGGTCTTTCTTAGAAGCAATTCTAGCAGGAACAGTTCCAGCAATAGTTGTAAGTAATGTACTAATTATAACTAATACTATAGCATCAAGTGGTTCTAGAATTGCCATACTAATAGTAATCACTCCACCAGCAATAGCCTTAATAATTGCACTTATTGGGAATGTTAATATCCAACTGATAAGTACTCCAAGCAGACCTGCAAATAAACCTACTAGTACTGTTTCGCTATTAAAGATACGAGAAATATCTTTCTTCCTAGCACCTATACTTCTAAGAACACCAATTTCCTTAGTTCTTTCAACAACTGAAGAATATGTAATTATTCCAATCATAATTGAAGAAACAACAAGTGAAATACTTGCAAAAGCAATAAGCACATAACTAATTATATCAATCATTTGACCTAAAGTTGAAGTAAGAAATTCAGTTGTATCACTATAAACAATTTTAAGGCTGTTTTCGGTTTGTTTTGAATTGTATTCTTCTATCATTGATAGAACACTATCCTTAGCATCAAAGTTCTTAGGATAAAATCTTATAGATACTGGTACACTACTTATGCCTATTTGTTGTAATCCTATTTCAAAAGCCTCGTCTTTAGAAAGTTCATAGCCGTATTGTTGTTTTAAAAAGGTATTTATTTCTTCAACATTTGCAAATCCTTCTTTAGGTATAACAGATAACTCTGCAACACTAAGAACATAGTTGTCATAAAAAGTATAACTGGATTTATTAGCAAGTTGCTTTCTTGCAATTAGTGAATTTACACAATTATTTGCATAAAATTCCTCTAAACTAGGCATATAAGCAAGACCTGTAGAAAGTACTTCAGCGGTAGCATTCTCTTTTAGTCTTAAAACACCACTAATTTTTAAAGTTATTGATGCATTTTCAAAGGCGGTTGAAAGTACTGTTTGGTCGGTAGTATCTAATTTTTGAAAACTTGTTATACTATCAAATTCATTACTATCTGGAATATAATAATCATCATTTAAAATTAACTTATATTCTTGATTACAAATATCTTCAAAGTTAATATTTGCATAATTTCCATCTGCATCGGTCGTTGTTAAAATACCAATATTAGTTAAAGTACTCAAAGAAACTTTATTTCCACTACCAACAACTAAAAGCATCTCTTTAGAATAACCATCTTCACTGACTTTTGGTAATGAACCATAAATTAAATCATATTGGTTCATAACATAATCTAAATTATTTAGCATTGGATACAACGAACTACTAGTAGAGCCGTCCATAATGCTAGTTGAGTTATTTCTATTTAAATACTTGTAAATACCATTTGAATTAGTAATCATTTTAACTGGTGTGTAATAATTATATTCTACAAGATTTAGTTGTGGATTATTACTTTCTTTATCTTTTCTCTCAAATTCCTCAACGTGAGCCACAAAATCGCTTGTGAAATTATTATAGTGTCCATACTGAATTAGTTGTTTCATTGGATTATATGGTACTAAAACATCATCATTAACATCGCCGTTATTTTCTTGCGTTCTCTCAAAACTTTTAAACTTATTCATATCAACTGTTATAGCAGATACTGTGATTGGATAATTCCCTAGAGCATTAGATTGCATAGTGTTTATGTAATTACTAAATCCCGAACTAACTGCAAGCACTAGTGCAATACCTATTATACCTATTGAGCCTGCTAGACTTTCTATAATAGTTTTCCCCTTCTTATGCCACAAATTTTTAAGAGATAAATTGAATGCCGTGCCATAACTCATAGCAGTTTTAATTTTTTTGCGTTTATTTCGTTCTTTTTCTTTTGTATCTTTCTTATCATATGTGATTTTATCAGCATTAATTTCTTCTTGTGTAGGATTATAAGGAGAAGTATCACCTATTAATTTACCATCTAAAATTCTGATAATTCTAGTAGAATATTGGTTAGCCAAATCCTCGTTATGAGTAACCATAACTATTAGATATTTATCTGAAATTCGTTTTAAGATATCCATTACTTGAATACTTGTTTCACTATCCAAAGCACCCGTTGGTTCATCTGCAAGAATAATCTTTGGTTCATTAACTATTGCTCTAGCAATAGCAACTCTTTGCATCTGTCCGCCAGAAAGTTGATTTGGTCTTTTCTTTACTTGGTCTTGAAGCCCAACCTCTTTAAGCGCTTTTAAGGCTCTTTTTTTCTTCTCTTTCTTATTAAGTCCTGCAATACTTAAAGCAAGTTCTACATTTTCAAGTATACTTAAATGACTAATTAGATTGTAAGATTGAAATACAAATCCTATATAATGATTTCTATATGCGTCCCAATCTTTATCTTTATAATCTTTAGTTGAAACACCATTAATTATAATATCTCCTGAGGTATATTTATCAAGTCCACCTAATATATTAAGCATTGTCGTTTTCCCACAACCAGATGGTCCAAGAATAGATACAAATTCACTATTTCTAAAGTTAATGCTTACATCTTTAAGTGCAGTAACTTCGTTTTCGCCAGATAAGTATTTCTTTACTATGTTTTTAATTTGTATCATATATTCTCCTCCTTAATTAATTTTGTAATTACATTTTTTAACACTTCAATTTCATTTTTACTCAATATTGAAAATGTTTGTTTTATATGATTTTTAATTGATTGCACAAATTCTTTGCCTATATTTTGTCCTTTTTCAGTTAACATAACTTTATACTTTTTCTCATTTTCTTTATTTATCTTTATTATAATTCCCTTTTCTTCCATATCAGTTATTGCTCTACTAGTATTAGCTTTATCACAACCAGTCATTATATTTAACTGATTTAGTGTTAGTCCTTTTTTATGTTTATAAAGACACAACAAATAAAAAGCGTGCAATTTGCTTAATCCATACGGTATTAGATAATCACCAAATTTTTTATTAAAACATTTAGATATTTTACTAAATAAAATCGGAAACTCTAAATCATTAAAAAACTCACCCATTTTCTAACCTCTAATACAATAAATTTTACAATAATGAATTATACACACATATTGTTGAGTTGTCAACAAAATTATATATGAATTTTAGTTAAAAATATTTCATATTCTAAATACTTAGAAATAAAAAAAGATAAAATATTAAATAAAAAATCAATAAAAAAAGAAAATTAGCAAGAAATTATCTTAAAATTAGCATTGACAAACAAAATAAAAAAACATATAATTTTTATATTAAAATTAAATATTTATAATAACCCATTAATTTTATTTTTGTGTTCCTATAAATATAAAATTTAATTAAATATTTAAGGAGAATAATTATGAATGATAATACAAAAATGGAATTGGCTAGAGAAATAATGAATGCTATGATTGGCAAAGTTTGCAAAAATGGTTTTAATAGAAATGACGAATTTACCAAGACTTTACTTGAGGAAGAAAAAGAAATGAACAACTTCAACCTAAAAGTAATTGATAAAATCATTAAAGTTTATGGACCACAGGTAAAGTGAGGTAGATTATGAAAAAGAAAACTATAGATAAAATTTTAGATATGTACAAATTATCCAATAAAGAATTAGATAAGATTTTTAATACAATAGTTTCTGTATTATCTGAAGGTAGACAACCAGTCAATAACCCTGTTGCTATTATAGTAGGTGGCCAATCGGGTGCTGGAAAAACAAGTCTAATGGCATTTACAAATAAAGAATTTTATAATGCTGTACAGATAGACAATGACACATTCAGAGCATTCCACCCTAAAGCAGATGAAATAAGAAAACTTTACCCAGAATTTTATAGAGAAGCAACTGACCAATTAGGCATTGGATTAACCTCTCGTATTGTAAATTATTTTATGGGAGACAATCCTAATGGAGATAAATATGATATCATATTCCATCAAACATTAAAGAATAATCGTATTGCAGATGATGCAATGACTAAATTTCACGATTCTGGATATATTGTAGAAGTAAGAGCCTTTGCTGTATCATATTTTGAAAGTAAAATGTCTCAAATTGAAAGGTGCAAAGCACAATATGAAACTATGGGTTTCTGCAGACACGTTGACCCTACTGCCCATATTGAAGCAATAAAAGGTATACCTTTTACACTCTCTTATATGGAAGAGAGTGGCAAATATGATATATTAAAAATATATATGAGAAGTGATAATATTGCTAAACCTACCCTTATTTATACTAATACAAATCCAGAAACTAGAAATGAAATAAAGAAAATTTACTTACATCGTTGGCTAGCTTATCCTAAAATTTTGCGTAATGGTTGTACTTCTGCTAAAGAAGCAATCAACAAAGGTAGACAACTAGATACTATTAGATGTGTAAAAACATTGTCTAAAAGAATTGTTGATGCTAAATCTAATGGAGGTTATGATATTCCTGGAATGGCTGAACATATTGATGAAATAGAACAAGTATTCAATGAATATCTACATCATAATATTGAGCCATTTGTCGCGTCTTTTTAAAAAAATACTACACTAAAAATCCTTACTCGAGAACAAATGTAAGGATTTTTTTATTATAACAAGTCCCCGAGCACCTTCCACATAGAAAATTTGGGGTTAATCAACAATGTTGCTTGTGCAATAAAATTAAAAAGTCCTTCAATGCAACAAAAAAACACCTTAATGGTGCTTTTTTTGGTGCGGATGAGAGGACTTGAACCCCCATGGTTTCCCGCCAGATCCTAAGTCTGGTGCGTCTGCCAATTTCGCCACATCCGCATATTTAGTGGTGACCTATCCGCGATTCGAACGCGGGACACCATGATTAAAAGTCATGTGCTCTACCTACTGAGCTAATAGGCCATATTAAGTTTTGCGAGTTGAAGGGAATATATAAACTATTAATTCAGTATGCGAGGTGTACGCCGTAGGTAGAGTAAAATGTGCTGAACTAATAGGTTCATATTTAGTCTAGAAAGTTAAAGTAAACATAAAAACTATTATAGAATAGTTGGCTGGGGTAGCAGGATTTGAACCTACGGATGCGAGAGTCAAAGTCTCGTGCCT
>JBJEXU010000216.1:0-1697 GCA_051886095.1 Christensenellales bacterium
AAAGGTGAAGGCCACAAATCTTGTATTTGGACGGCATTTGATAATGAGTTATATAATACTTCGTTTAATAGAGATGAAATCACTCCAGAACTACTAAAGCAAACAGTCTTAGACATTTTAAATGGCAAAGAAATTAGTAATCATAAATTAATGATTAAAATAGTTCTTGCTAGTAAAAATGGATTAGATGCTGTATTTAATAATCAAGAATTAATGGACAAATTAGCAGATGAAATAGAACTTTCAAAACGTGGTTTGCCGTCAACCATTTCGGCAACTTTTAAATCTTGCTTTAGAAAATATGCGGCAGTCGTTGAGAATTTGGGTATGTATATAGCCAAAGAACTTGATATGCCAACATCATATAATTACATAGTTGCATTTGACAAAGACGAATATCCAATTATTATAGATAATTATCATAATTCCAGTAGGGTGGATAAACTTCAGCCAGTGGGAATTGTGTCTGTGGATTTTTTGCAAAATAAAGAAGTTCCAGAATACGAGGAAGATTATAGAGTTAAGACAGAAGATGGATATGAGTGGACCACTATTAGTAAGAATTATTCCGGAGATAAACTTGTCGCTTTTTATGATACATTAAATACATCGGTGAAAGATAATTTAAATGGAGATGCTAACTTAATTAAGAATTGGATTAGGGGTGTTAATAGAGTTGCAGAGACTTATATGACCAATTTTACCAAAGAGGAAAAGTCACTGTGTTTAGATAATACATATAGTCGAATTGTTAGGTCTACATTGCTTAGGGAATTTTTAGGGGATTGTGATTTTACGGCTTATAATGGCGGAATAGTTGTAAACCCTAAAAAGCACACTTTTAGGTATGCTCCTAATTTTGATTTTGGGGAATCTTTCAATGGATTAGTTAAGGAAAATCTTGATGTAGAATCAAATACATTATCAGAAGACATACTTAACTCTTTACCAGAAGATGTTAGACAGAAACTTCTACAATCTCAACAAGGTAAATCTAAGAAAACTATTGAAGAAATCGCTTGTTCGTTTGCTAGTTCAACAGGTGAAACAAATTTCAAATTTATTATGGAAAATTATTCTCAATATGCTAAGGAATTTTTTGATAACTTACAAGATGCAATTTCACGCAATGCATTTGACAAACTAGTAGATAAATATACTCAAATGTCAATTAATGGAGAACCTCTTTTAACTTTAGAAGAAGCAGAAAAATTCAAACAATACATTAAAATTAGAGCCGGTTGGATGATTTCTATGCATAATAACTTTATTAAAAACAATCAGGAAAGGACATTGTAAAAAAAGCGTCATTTGACGCTTTTTTTAACTATCAAATAAATTTTCAAAAATGAGATTTTTAAAAATTAAGTTAGCAATAATAAAATATTTATAACTTATTCTAAAATTTAAAATAAATTTTTTTATTTAAAAAGCAATTTATATAGAATTGACAATAATTGTTAGTGTATGTGTGTATTAATAGTTTTTGTAGTAATCATAACAATTTAATGTCAATTTTTAATTAGAAATAGAAAATAAAAAAACTCTCACTAATAAAGTGAGAGACATAAATAAATGTTTTAAGAGATATATCAAAAAGGGGAATTGAAAATCTCGTGGTAGCGGCGGTGGGACTCGAACCTACGACCTTTCGGGTATGAACCGAATGCTATAGCCAACTAAGCTACGCCGCCAAA
>JBJEXU010000217.1:0-6356 GCA_051886095.1 Christensenellales bacterium
AGAATCTTGGGGAACAATTTTCTGGGAAGTTCAAGACTTTATGAATGATTTTAGTATAAAGATGTTGCCTTTTGCGTTGTTGCTTAGAGTGATTGTGGGACATAGAACTGGAGTATCATTGACACTATTTGATGGCACACAATGGTTATATATAGGTATTACAATTGCATTTATTGCTGTTATGATTTTAATTTGTTATCTAATTGTTCGACCGTTATTCTTCAGAATTGCAAGTTCACCATTTGAGTATAAAAGATCTATTGTTACAAGAAAATTGCATAACAGGCAAAAAAATTCTTTCATTTCTGCATTAAATAAAGAAACTTTATTAACACTAAGAACTCCCGAGAAAATGTACTCTTTATTCGGAGTGGCAGTAGGAATGCCAATTGCAATACTTCTACTTAATAAAATATTTAATGCTATGGATACAAGACTCGATGGAACACTTATGACAATAACTTTTAATATTCTTATGATAATGTTATTTTCGCTATCATCTAGCACAACTATGGCTAGAGTATATAGCGAAGAAGGTCAATCTTCATATCTTATGAAGACTAACCCGCAACCTTATTACAAATCGCTTATTGCTAAACTTGTTCCTAATGCAATAGTAATGACTATATCTATTCTTGCTACTTGTATTGTATATTCCGAATTTGCTAATAGTATAGTAAATATACCATTATTATTTATATCTATTGAAAGTTTATACTTAGGGCATTTGCTATGGAGTGCAGAACTTGATATTATGAATCCACAATATTTACAATATTCTACAACAGGCACACATACCAACAACCCCAATGAAGTGAAGTCCACAATTTATACGTTTGCAATTTCAGCAATATTTGCTTTTATGACATATTTCATTATTGGTGAAGGATTTGCAAAATTTTGGATTAAAGCAATGATTGTATCACTTATATTCTTTGCATTTAGGCTATATTTCTATCTTATCAAGATTAAGGTTTATTATAAGGAGAAATAGAGTATGAAGAAATCGACATTAATTTTAATTATGATTATATATGTTGCAAGTATTGTAGTTATTAATTTCTTTGGATTAAATGTTAAAGTTTATGACGAGGTGATTAATGTAACGGGTTTAGAATGTATTAATGAAACAGATGAGAAGGCAAATGTTGTCATTAATGACAAAGGAATAAAAGAAATAAGAATAAAATTTAGTGAACCAGCCAATATTGATACAAAAACTGGGACAATGTATCAATTAAAGACAAGAGTTTACCCAGATAATGCAGATAACAAAAATCTTAAATATGTTTATGCCGAACACAAAAATGTTGAGTTTTATAAAGATGGTTCGGGGAGAGAAACTGGACTAGTTTTATTTTATGGAACTGCTAGGCTTGAAGTAAAAATTATGTCCACAGATGGACAAAATATTTATACAACAATAATTTTTAAATGTTATTAATAATGTAATTTTGCATTTGTTAATTGCTTTCAAGTGCTAAATATAAATTAAATAAAAAAAGGAGAAATTAAAAATGAAAAAAATAGCAAATTTTATTAGTTCAATAATGCTTTGCTTAATTTGTGCCTGCTTAGTTGTTGCTTGTAAAGATACTACAATAGAGAGTATGACGGTAAAAGATAACACTCTTAATACAACAATTTATGTTGGTGAAATACTTGATACTTCTAAAGTAGTAGTTGTTGTAACTTACAAAGATAAAACAACTAAAGAAGTACAAAGTGTTGATTTAAAATTTGGAGACATTAGTACTGAGATGTCTGGAACTCAGAAATTAAAAATCACATACGAAGATTTTAGTATTTATGTAGATATTAATGTGGCTAACCCAGCTGGTACAAGTGATATTGTTGAGTCCTTTGTTAGTAAATTAAAAACTGAACATTTAAGTAAAAAGGGAACTCAAGTAGACAAAAATATTGAGTTTAAAGAAACCGAAAAGACACACTTAACTGGCGATGATAATCCATTAGATTTAAGAATAGAAGCTATTGGATATGATAACGAACAAAATGATGTCGAGATGGATGTTGAGACAAATATCATAGTTGAAATTTGGAAAAATGATGCTTGGGTTACACTTGAACACGACACTGATGATGAATCAATAAAATATGACAAATATATTGAAAGTGTCACAAATACGACAGTAGATTTTACTGAAGATGCAGTAGCTAAGAAATTTAGATTAAGTGTTAAGCTTGCCGACTCAGTAAGATATAATGAAGGATCTTTCCCAGAAGGTATGCCAACTATAAATTTTGAGACAGAAGTTGTAGATGGATATAATGTTTATAATGCAAAAGACTTATCTTTGTTTGATAATGCCAATCAAAATGGTTATTGGACACAATTGAAAGAAGAATGGGGTCTGTCCAATGTTAGTGTTAACGCATTAGTTTTGCAAGATGATATTACTATTCGCGATGAAGATGTGCCTGCAAATCATTTTTGGACTGCAAGTGAAATTTATGAAAACGATGGAATTACATTAAAAAATGAATTTGATAGCCCATTTACTGGTGAAGCAGTGGGTTCTATGAAAGACAATCAAGAGAGTATTTATACTAGATATGTTGCAGATGATGATAATTTCCAAGTTTATGGCAACTATTTTGATATTAATGCAAGCAAACTTACCAAATCTATTTTTGGTTCAGATACTTATGAAAAAACTGGTAAAAATTGGTATGTAAGCGATACTGAAGGTCAAGAGTCATACATATGTACACACAAACATTTATTCAAAATGTTTGGAGTTCAAAAGAATAATCAAGGTGTATATGATAAGAATATAAGAGATCATGAAAAATATGCATCACAAGGGAAGTCAAAAGTACAAGATATCAACTTTATTGGTAATGGACCTAGAAGTGCTACACCAAGTAATTCTGGTGGTATAATCTTATTAAAAGCAAGAGCAGTTAATTTTACTGCAGAAAATACTATTTCAAAAGATTTTAATATTGCTTGGTTTACTGAATATGGATATAACTATACAGGCGCAGATGTTACAGGCAAAGATGCTACAGGTTTCTATATTGCAATGGAAGGAAATGATAAGAAAATTGTTAGTGCAATGGAGAGTGCTGACGTAGAATGCACAACTAAAAATGCAAGTTATAATTTTACAAATAATAAAGCATATAATTCATATAATAGCATTTTCTATTTCTGGGGTGCTCCAAGTGCAGTAATTGAAAATTGTGAATGTATAGGCGCAGGTGGCCCAGTTATAATTGCTGACCATATATCAAATGGATTTATGAAACATGTGCCTCAAGCCGGCGAAGAAGAAACAACTTTATGGGTTGGTGGTGGTGCATCATATATTGATGTAATAAACTCTAACTTAGAGTCTTTAGTAAATGGTCAAGAGCCTTGGTTTGTAACTTTTGGCAAAGAAGTTACAGCCGCAGTTTCGCAATTTGTATCTTTAGATAATTTATATGCAACAAGCGGTGCATCTAAAACTAATTTAAAAGAAAATCATATGAATATGATTTTAATTTACAAACATGGCAAAAAGGAAATGGCTTCAGGTGGTTTCTCTAGGGGATACTGTAGATTGTTTGATACAAGACAAGACTATGAAAATTACTATCAAGAAGGTGTTCTAGCAGATGGAAGTGCATATTATGGATATGATAGGAGTATTGATTGGACCAAGACGACATCTGCAATGGGTAAAGAAATTACTGGACAATATTCTGGACCTGCAGCATTGGCAAATCTTATTAATATGTTTACTTCATCTAGCCCTGAGACAGCAAGATATGAAAATTCTTCAACAGGAGTTAGTGATGATGTTGCAAGTGGCAATAAGGATATTTACGAAGGAGATTATTTAAATCTTTATATGTCTAATGGGTTTGGATCAATATTCCAAATGTTTGACAGAAAATAATATCGTTTAACAAAAGGAGTAAATCAACAAAATCGATTTACTCTTTTTGTTTATCAAATCACAACTTTTTATTTTACAAGCATTTATTTATGTGGGATAACTTGCCTAATAACATAATTTATAACAAACTTAAAATACAGAGAGTTTTAAAATAAAAATTAGATTCAAACAGTAAAAATTTCAAATGGAGATAACACAATATGTGCCCTTAGGCTTGGTGAACGTTTTGCGTTAAAAATTAATAAATATAACTTGTAGATATTTGTATCATTTTAAATGAAAATATGGTTTAATATCAGATTTCAAAATCTTAAATTGAATTATTTTGTGAAATTTTTACATCTTCTTGCAATTATGAGTTAAATAATTTATATATATAAAATATAGATATCTACAATATATGTGTTGGTTTGAAAAGGAGAATAATATGAAAAAGAAAGATTTAGTTGTAAAATTATTCATCTGTTTTTGTATGATGTTTTCGGCCGTAATACTGTTTTCTGCTTGCAAAAAGACTTGTGTTCATACATATTCCGATTGGGTAGTTACAACTAATTATACTTGCACTAGTGATGGAGTAAAAACTAGAACTTGCACAAAGTGTAATAAAACAGAAACAGAACCTATCCCTGCATCTCATACACTTACTCATATAGAAATAAGTCCTGCCGATTGTACAAATACTGGTACACTTGCTCACGATTATTGTTCTGTTTGTGAGAAAAACTTCATTGACGGAGTAGAAATTAGTAATGAGCAATTAATAATCCCTGTTGGTAGTTGTTATTTCCAAACAGTAGCAAAGGTTGAACCAACTTGTACAGAAAACGGAGTACTTGCTCATCTACATTGTAATGGATGTAACAAAAATATTATTAAAGATATTGAGTACACCGACCAAGAATTGGTAATTCCTGCTACACACAATTTGGTTACATTAGATGCTAAAGCAAAAACTTGCTTTGAAGACGGACATTTAGCATATGCCGTTTGCAGAAGTTGTAATAAAGTATTTATAAATGGCGAAGAAAAAACATTAGAAGACACTATAATCCCTGCTTCTCACGAAATAGAGCATAATAGCCTTAAAAATGCTACTTGTATTAGCGATGGTATGCTAGAACACGATTACTGCAAAGGCTGTGGCAAATATTATGTAGATGATGTAGAAATGAATTATTTTGATTTAATAATTCCAGGCGTTGACCATACTTATGGCGAACTTATTTCTGAAACAGAGACTGAAAGAGCCCATTACACTTGTAGCGTTTGTCACAAGAATTTTAATGAAGGTAAAGAAGAAATAATTAGCCTAGATAAACTTTCAGGGCATACTTTAGTGTGGGTAGAAAAAGAAACCGGCACTTGCGAAAATAGTGGTAATAAAGCGCACTACAGATGTACAGATGATGGGTGCGGAAAGGTATTTGATGCTAACTACCAAGAAATATCTAATATGTCTAATGGTCATCCATATGACGGCTATGGCTATGATGAAAGTTATCACTGGAAAACTTGTTCAAAATGTACTACGACTGGCACTCGTTATTACCACGAATTTGTAAACAAACACGTTTGCAGAGATGGTGTTTGGTATAAATATAGCAAATGCTCAGTATGTGGATATGAAACATCAGAAAATACTTATGATGTTCCATACAAATTAGAGGCTGTTAATCCATTTATTGTAGGAAGACACGATTTGAATGCTACATTTAGCAATGATTATAACTTGAAAGTGTACACTTATACTCGTGACCCATATTACAATCGATTAAACAAGATGCTTCCAGAAAATTCTAATTTTTATACTTGTATACAAGAATTGGAAGAATTGGTTGCTAGCGGAGACACAAGAAGTTTTCCACTAACAGAAACATTTACTTTTAAATGCGAACAATATGAACAAAGCATAACAATAACTTTTGATATAGAGAGAAAGTCTGTACAATTTACATACCCTGTTTATCCCAAAGCTACAGACATGAATTGGGGAAATGAAAGTTTAGGCAAGTTTACTGTTGAATTTTCTTCAAACTTCTATGATTATATTAACGACCGTTATGAAACGAATTATGTAAAATTAAGTGAAACCACTATTACAGATGATGATGGCTTTGATATCAATGCTGATTGGCCAGATGGTCACACTTATACTATTAAATTTAATTATAACGAACAAGATTATGAAGCTTCATTTGTGTATGTAAGCGATAAATTTGTAATTCAAGAAATAAGGTCAATTGCAACAGAAATTTGTTGTGGTGAAGACCCTGAGGTCGACTTAAGATATGCTAATGGATCTTGTTCTTCTTTAAGTTTTAGTAAATTAAAGGTTATTGACGGATATTTTGATAAAAATACCCCAGGAGTATATACTGCTACATTTGCTATTCGTGATGGATATGCAAAACCTCTAACCGTAACAATTATCGTTAGAGATAA
>JBJEXU010000218.1:0-1677 GCA_051886095.1 Christensenellales bacterium
TATAGCCAAACTACCAAAAACAAAATTTGCTGTCAAACCATATTGAGTTGTGTTCTTTTTGTTAATAATAATTGTAAGTATAAAATAGCCAACAATAACGATAAAATCCAAAATTAAACCGACTATTTTTAATAACATTGATAGCCCAATTAAAACTATTATGCCAATGCTTGAATATGTAAGTATATTTTTAAGTTTTTTGTGTTCCTGTGGCTCGTTTGCTTTATATTCTTTTAACCTTTCTTCATAAACAATTTCATATTCACTTTTCTTGCTAAAAAAGAAAAACATTGACGCTATAACTAGTAAAATCATTTCAAATGAAAATACCCATATAACATTTGTTGCGTTCGTCTGTATTGCTCTGTAAATAAGCATGCCAACATATAACAAATTTAATATGCCATAAGTGGCTAAATCTTTCTTTGTTTTGCCTATAATTGCCATAATGCCAAAGAAGATTAAAATACCAAAAACTATTAGCATTTCCCAATTATAAATTTGTAGTCCATTTGGTATTTGTAAATAAAATGATAAAGCCCAAAGTGCATATATCAAAAGATAAGTTCCTGCTATAATTTCAAGTATTCCACCTGCTAATGCTAAACCTGTTCGCTTTTTCATAATTAACCTCAAATAATTATTTTTCTGCGATAAATGTATGTTTACAATTTACACATTGAAAATTGTGTTTGCTTTTGCCACCACTCACAGCCCAATTTATTGCAGCAAAGGCTTTAGATAAGAAATTATTATTTTTTACTGCACCCAAATCCTTAATATTATTACTGCCACATTTAGGACATTTTATTTTTTCCATTATTAAACCCTCCTTCCATATTTTTTAATTAAATTTTCAGCCCATATTTTGACTCTTTCATTATATGTAAATACAAATTCTTGCCCACGAAGTGCCGATTGAAAATAGTTATCTTTTACATTGTTTTTTTTATGATAAGACAATTCTTCTTTTAATACTTCGTGCGATAAACTCCAGTGCGACAATGGCTCATTTTCTTTTGTTAGAATTAAAGCGTCATCATAGTTAAATGCGCCATAGCCACATAATGAACTATCAAAAGAGCATTTTTCACTTGCTACATAAATGCAGTTATTATCTTGATTTTTGTATTTGTCCATATTCCAATGTGGTTGATTGACAATCCAATGATATTTATGTTCGTATTCTTTTCTTTGATTAGGTGTGAGTTTATTAGGATAAATTATTTCGCCAACTTGCAGATAACCAAATAATAAATGTTTATCTTCTTCTCTCATTTTTGGCTGATTATTTACTAAATCCATAAATGAAAAACGCCCAAAGAATATAAATATATCTCCAACTTTTATGTTATGCTTTTCTAAATGTGATAAAGATATGCCAACTTGACCTATTGAACCTAAAAAGTTTGAATCATTAAAATAGTTAGATAGATTTGGGTCAGCATGGCATTTCGTTTTTAATTCATTCAATCTAATGTTATGAACTTTTATGTATTCCTTTGTATGAAAATCTACATTCTTATCATTTGAAAATGTTAAATCGTTGTATGATACCTTATCTTTTTCACTAGGTATTGGTATCATCACAATTTCACTTTTACCATTATTTGTTATAACTAAATTTGACATTTTACTATTTCCAGTATCTACACCTTTTCTGCTCAACACAACTTT
>JBJEXU010000219.1:0-6236 GCA_051886095.1 Christensenellales bacterium
ATGTTTCGGGTGCAGTAGGTGGAGTTACTGCTAACGCATTAGGAATATATATGACAGAGCAAGAAAGTAATGATTTGTATTTACTTGCTAAATGTATTCACGCCGAGGCTAGGGGAGAAAGTTATGTGGGTAAAGTTGCTGTGGGTGCAGTAATTCTTAATAGAGTGGCTAGTCCCGATTTTCCAGATAGCATTTATGGTGTAATATATCAGCCTTGGGCATTTACTGCCGTTCACGATGGTCAAATAAACTTAGAGCCAGAAGCCGCAAGTTATCAAGCAGCAACAGATGCTTTAAATGGTTGGGACCCAACATATGGAAGTCTATATTATTATAATCCAAATACAGCAAGTTCTAGTTGGATTTTTAGTAGACAAACTGTAGTTACAATAGGTCAGCACGTTTTTGCAATATAAGGAGATTTTATAATGAAAAAAACTAATAAGGTTTTAATTTATTTAACTACAATTTTTGGAAGTCTAATGATAGTGTTCCTATGCTTGTTTATAAGTTTCTTAGCAACTTCGACGACATATAAAAATCAACTCGAAAATTCATATATGAAATCATTTTATGAAATGGTAGATAATGTAAATACTTTAGAAGTAAATTTATCTAAAATAGTTGCAACTAATAATACAGATAGTCAAAGAGAACTACTTTCAAATATATACGATAGTTGTAGGTTAGGTGTGAGTAATATTAATGTATTGCCAATAAATTATCATAATTTGTCAGAAATTAACAACTTATTGAACAAAACTGGTGGTTTTGCTTATAGTCTGTTACAAAGCAATTATCAGGGTGAAACGATATCAAATGAAGACTTTGAGCAAATAAATAGTATATATTCTAGAATTAAAGAAATGCAATATGACCTTAATTTATATATGCAAAAATTAAGATATGATTATAGCATTATAGATGATGTGGATTTTGATAATATAGACAATTCTAACTTTTCGGCTGGTATGGTTAGAACGGAGAGTTCAAGTAGTAATGTTCCGAGCCTTATATATGACGGGCCTTTCTCGGATAGTGTTTTAAATAAAGAAATAATTGGTCTACCTAATGTTGTATATTCTCTAGAACAAATAGAAGAAAATTTGCATAATGTTTTTACTGGTTTTTCCATTTATTATACTGGTGACTCTAATGGCAAATTTGAAACTTATAATTTTGATATTAAGGGTGATGTAGATTTATATGTGTCGGTTACTAAGAATGGTGGATTACTGCTATCTATAACCGCCTTTGGAAGTGGAACAGGTACTAAACTATCTAAAGACGAGGGAATTGAGTTAGCGGAAGTATTTGCTAAAGATGTTGGAATTGAAAATATGTATTGCGTGTGGTCACAACAAAGCGGAAATATATTGTATGTAAATCTTGCACCTATTGTAAATCATATTATTTATTATAGTGATTTAATCAAAGTTAAAATAGATTTATCATTAGGACTTGTTGTTGGTTGGGAAGCAACGAACTATGCAACCAATCATACAGATAGAACATTTTCTAGTTCAATAAGTATCTTAGAGGCGGAGGCTAATTTAAATAGTTTATTAACGGTTGTTGAAAGAAATTTATGTATTATTCCAGATAAATTTGTAGGCGAAATTAATGCGTATGAATATATATGTACTTGGAATGATTATACCTATTATATTTATCTAGATAGTGATACTGGAAATGAGGTAAATATTTTAAGAGTAATAGATACTTCAAACGGTCAATTATTAATGTAAAAAAAGTCTTAAAGCAAAGTACTTTAATTACTTTACTTTAAGACTTTTTACTAATCAACCTGACATACTTTCATCACATTATTAAGTTTATCTGTTGTTCCTGTTGTTACAATTATTAAGTCGTTAGGTTTAGCAAGTTTAAGTTCCTTAGAAATTGTTGTTGCAAAATCGAATATGTCAAGTCCGTCGATTTTGGTTAATACCGGCATAACATTCCACTCAAGGCTTAAATAATTGAATGTATGTGGATTATCAGTAATTGCAATAATTGGTGCGTTAGGTTTAAACCTTGTCATCATACTAGCGGTTTTGCCAGAACTTGTATACAAAACTATAGCCTTGGTATTAAGTTTAAATGAACAACTCGTTGCACTATGACTAACTACATCGGTAATTCCTTCAGTATTGAATTTTGTTTCAAAAAACATTTTTTGGAAATGTACATCTTTTTCTGCCTGAACACAAATTTCTGCCATAGTCTTTACTGCTTTGTCTGGATAACTACCTACAGCTGTTTCTGCCGATAGCATTACTGCAGATGCCCCATTATAAACAGCGTTAGCCACATCAACTGTTTCGGCTCTTGTTGGTCTTGGATTAGTTATCATACTCTCTAGCATTTCAGTTGCAACTATAACAGTTTTGCCTTTAGTGATGGCACTATCTATTAAATCCATTTGTATTTTTGGAAGTTTGCTTTGAGGAATTTCAACTCCTAAGTCACCCCTTGCAACCATTATTCCATCAGAAATATCTAATATTTCTTCAATATTCTTTATTCCTGACATACTTTCGATTTTTGAGATGATTTTACAGGAATAATTATTCTCATACATTAATTTTTTTAGTTCTTTTATATCATCGGCCGAATTAACAAAACTTGCAGATACCATATCGCAACCATTCTGAAATGCCCATACTAAATCATCTTTATCTTTTTTGCCAATGTAGGGAAGGTTGAGTGGAACATTTCTAAAATTAAGCCCTTTGTTGTTGCTTAGTACTCCTCCAGACATAACTTTACAAACCACTTCATAACCTTTGTTTTCTAGAACGGAAAGTTTAATAAGTCCATCATTAGCAAGAATTATATTTCCTTTAGTTAAGTTAGTAAGACATATTGGTTCTGTTACTGCTACTCCCTCATTTGTTCCTTCCTTATCATAACCATATAAAGTGAAAGTGCTATTTTTCTTAAGTATTCCACTTCCGCCCTCAAAAGTTTTAACTCTTACTTCAGGTCCTCTTGTGTCTACCATAATAGCAACAGGGACTTTAAGTTCACTTCTGATTTGCTTGATTAAATCAAAAGATTCACTGTGCTGTTCAATATTTCCGTGACTAAAATTAATTCTAATAACATTGGCTCCACTCTGAATAATGCTTTTTAATGCTTTATAGTTATTTGTTGCAGGTCCAAGTGTTGCAACTATTTTTGTTTTTCTCATTTTTCCTTTAATTTCCTTTTTACTATTTTGGATTATACTTGTATGCACCAAATATTTTCCTTAATCATAATTAAGTATATATTATTTTTTAAAAAATATAAAATAATTTAAAGCATTACTAAATATTAATTAATTAAAATTGTTTTCAGATTAAATTGTTATTGCCTAAAATTAATAGTTATGATACAATAACTTTAAGTTTTAATAAAATTTAGGAAATATAATATGGACTTATATGACAAACTAATTGATTTACGAATTAATTTATCTAGCAAATGTGATGGATTCTCTTTAAAGGATTCTAGTAAAAATTTGATTTTATCTAGTAAAATCAAGGTGTTATTTTTGCTAAATGGTAAAGATATGACTCAAGGAGAATTAATCTTAAGCCTTTCTATGGCAAAAAGCAATCTGGCTAATTTGTTAAAGTCTATGATAAATGAGAATGTTATTGAAAGTTATAGAAATGCGACAGGACCAAGAAATATTTATTATAAAATAACTAACTTAGGTTCAATTCAGTTAAGCGATTATAAAAAATCACTTAAATCGGTTTTCTCTTCCGTCTGTACTTGCCCAAGTGGGCTACTTGAAAAAAATATAGACGAAATACTAGATTTATTAAAGAGAGGATAATAAAATGATTAAATTATATAATACTTTTACAAGGAAAAAAGAAGAGTTTAAACCTGTTGTTGATGGTAGGGTTGGTATTTATGTTTGTGGACCTACTGTATATGGAATGCCACATTTGGGTCACGCAAAAAGTTATATTAACTTTGATACAATAGTTAGGTTCTTTAAATTTTCTGGTTTTAAGGTTAAATATGTTCAGAATATAACCGATGTAGGACATCTTGTAGGTGATGGAGATAGTGGAGAGGATAAGATTGGTAAACAAGCCAAACTTGAGCAACTTGATGCTTATGAGATTGCCTATAAATACGAAGTGGAATACTTTAAATATATGGATATGTTAAATGTTCAAAGGCCAAGTATTTCTTGTAGGGCAACAGGCTTTGTTACTGAGATGATTGAGACGGTCGAAGATATTTTAGATAAAGGCTATGCTTATGTTACATCTCTTGGAAATGTATATTTTGATGTTAGAAAATATAGTAAATACGGACAATTATCTAATAGAAAACTTGAAAATGCTGTAAGTGGTGAAAGAATTGAAGTGGCCGACGACAAGAAAAATCCCGAAGATTTTGCTTTATGGAAAATAACAGACAAAGATGCTCTAATGCAATGGGATTCTCCTTGGGGAAGAGGTTGCCCGGGTTGGCATCTTGAGTGTACCACTCTTGGCAAAAAATTTTTAGGAGATAGATTTGATATACACGGTGGCGGTATAGATAATATTTTCCCTCATCACGAATGTGAATGTGCTCAAGCAGATATAGTTAATGGTCATCTTCCAATGAATTATTTTATGCACAACGGGCTTGTAACTGTTAATGGCACTAAAATGGGTAAATCTCTTGGCAACTTTATTACCCTTCCGGAATTATTTAAAAAATACGACCCAATGGTTGTAAGATATTTTATTCTAGGGTTTCATTATAGGTCGGCAGTAGATTTTAGTGATGATGGGCTTAAACTTGCGGATAAACAATTTAATAAACTAAGGGAACTTGTAAATGGTCTTAGAAATATCACCACTGAAAAATCAAGTAATTTAAAAAATCCAGAATTAAAGGAAATTTATAATAATTTTGTTAGTGCGATGAATGAAGATTTCAATACTCCAGTTGCAATGGTGGAATCTAATAAATTGCTTAAATTAATTCCTCAAGTTATCGTAAGTAAAGATATAGATTTAGTTAAAGAAATGAATTTCATAATAGATAGACTTGCTGGTGATGTGTTGGGCTTAAGTTTTGGTGAATTAACATCTACTAAAATAGAAAATTCCATTCCTGCTGAGATAGAAGAGAAGGCAAAACTTAGATGGGAAGCCAAGAAGAATAAAGATTGGACTACAGCAGATAAATATCGTGACGAGATTTCGTCACTTGGGTATAATATTTTGGATACTAAAGATGGATATAAATTGGAGAAAAAATAATGCATCATTATTTTTTAGAAAGTGAGCACAAAGATAGCGATTATTTTACATTCAAAACAAGTTTTATGGGAAAAGATTTTACCTTTAAAAGTTGTTCAGATGTTTTTAGCAAGAACTCACTAGATTATGGGAGTTTAGTACTTGTTAAAAATATAATAGAACGGAAAGAACTTTTTAATGGCAAAATTATGGATATGTGCTGTGGATATGGTACTATTGGGATACTATTAGATACATTTATTAATGCCGAATATTACCTTAGCGACATAAATGGCACAGCAGTGAATTTGGCAAAAAATAATGTAGAACTTAACAACTCAAAAATAAAAAAAGAAAACATATATTTAAGTAATCTTTTTGAAGATATAGAACTTAACTTTAATCATATTGTTTCTAATCCGCCTATTAAGGTTGGGAAAAGGGTGCTACTTACTTTTGTAGATGAAGCATATAATCATCTAGAAAATAAAGGCACTCTTACACTTGTTATTAAGAAAAATCTTGGTGCAGATTCATTAAAAAAATATTTAATATCTAAATTTGGCAATGCCGAGATTTGGGATAGAGATAAGGGCTATTACATTTTACATTCGGTTAAATAGATATTTATGTCTTTGCCACATATATTTCAGAAATATATAGGTTTAAGTATAAACTGATAGCAATAAAACATAAACTCTTATATTTGTGTATAAAAAAGACCTACAACTTTCGTATTAAAACACGATATTGTAGGTCTTTTTTGTGATAATTCCAAATTAATTAATTCTGAAATAAACTTTTAATAATTTTTGCTCTGAATTTCAAAATATGCTTGAGCGTGTGCACATACTGGACAAACAGCAGGTGCTTTAGTTCCTACACATATATGTCCACAATTTCTACATTCCCAAACTTTAACTTCAGATTTCTCAAATACAGTTTTAGTTTCAACATTGTTAAGTAATGCTCTGTATCTTTCCTCGTGAG
>JBJEXU010000220.1:0-6209 GCA_051886095.1 Christensenellales bacterium
AACCTGAACTAACAGATGAATAAATAGACATAATGATTAGTGAACTTGAAAGAAAGAAAAAGAGAAAAGAAAAAGATTTTGAAATGTAAATTGAGTAAAAAGTGTCACACAAGTATTGACATTGAAAAATCTTATGTTAGAATGCAAGTAACAGGTTGAAGAAGTGTCTATTTCTCCAACCTTTTGCATTTTAAAGGGAGGAATGTTATGCAAATTAGTAAATTATGGGAAACATACAAATTTACAAAATGTGAACAATGTAAAAAGGATTGTGCTGGGCATTTGAATTATGATAACTTGTGTTCTAATCTAAATTATCTATATGAATATGGTGAGAAAAATTATATTAAAAATAAAGAAAGTTTGGTCGAACTTAAGAAAATTATGGGAAGTAAAACTCCAACAATATTTTCGTTTGGTTGTGGTATTGGACTAGACTATATAGGAGCAAGAGAAGTTTTTGGTAACAGTGTTAAATATTATGGAATTGATGAATGTGAATGGGCAATAACAAGAACAAATAACTACAAAAACTTTGTTCCCAAACTACCTAAAACTATAAAATTTGATGTTGGGACATTTTTAATAAATGGTAGACAAGATAATTTGGTTCTGTGTTTTTTCAATTCTCTATTTACAATATCTGAAAATACAGATTTGGATAAATTGTTAATAACTGCGTTAAAAAATCAAGATGAATTTTATTTAGTATGCGACTATACAATAAATAGCAATTTTCATATGCCATCTACTGAGCAAGATTTTATTGAAAGTTTAATAAAGAAATTAAAGCCATATTTTAAAATCAATCGTTTTGAAATTCTTGATGGAAAAGGTATAATAGTTAGTGGAAAAAGATGATTTGGAGTTTATATGATATTAAGTGTTAGTAGGCGAACAGATATTCCCGCATTTTACAGTGATTGGTTTTTTAAGTGTTTAGAACAAGGTTTTGTGCTTGTGCCAAATCCAATAAATCCAAAGAAAGTCGCAAAAATACCACTTAAAAAATTTGAAGTAACTAATGTTTTTACCAACTTAGTTGGAGATAAAGAAATAAAAACAAGTGGCAATATAGAAGGCATTGTTTTTTGGTCAAAGAATCCAAAACCAATGCTAAATCAAATAAACAAATTAAATGACTATTTGTTTTACTTTTTATACACACTTAACCCATATCCAAATTGGATTGAAGGCGGGCTTCCACCACTCGAAGATAGAATAAATACTTTCAAGGAATTGTCAAAACATTGTCCTGTTATTTGGAGATATGACCCAATTTTAATTGCAGATAGAATAGACGTCAACTGGCATATAAAAAACTTTAAATTTTTGTGTGAAAGTTTAAAAGGGTATACAAAACATTGCAAAATTAGTTTTGTGATAGAAAGTTATTCGGGGTGCTCTAAAAGTGTTCATGCACCTAGTGAAAAAGACAAAAATATTTTACTTGAAAACTTTTCTACGATAGCAAAAGCAAATGGAATCCAAATTGAAGCATGTGCCGAAAGTGGAGATTGGGCAAAATATGGAATATTACCAAGCAAGTGCATTGATGGAGAAATCTTTGAAAAACTACTTACGGAAAAGTATCATAATTTGGGATTGACTTTCAAAAGAAAAAACAATAAAATTGATGGACAAAGAAAAAATTGTGGCTGTATGCCAGCCGTAGATATTGGAAGATATGATACTTGTAATCATAAATGTAATTACTGTTATGCTAGAAAAAGCAAACATTCATCAATGTATGACATTCCTCTAGGCGAAGTTTACGAAAGAAAAACTGAACTAGAATTTGAGATTATTTAGAGAATATATTTAATAATTATTAAAAATTTTGACAGCAATTGACAGCAAATATATCAGTTTTATATAGTTTTAGAAAGATTTAGACCGATAGTTAAAGATTTGACTATCGGTCTTTTTTGGAGTTATATTTGACAGCAATTGCACCATTTTTTGACAGCAAATGATTTTTAGTCTTAAAAATTTTGTTTAAAAATTGAAAAAGAAAAATCGCCAAAACCCTAAGAAAATAAAGGGTTTTAGCGACTTTTATATTATGGAGCTACTGACGGGAATCGGACCCGTGACCCCTGCCTTACCAAGGCAGTGCTCTACCGCTGAGCCACAGTAGCATATTAAGTTTTTAGATGATAAATTTTGGGGTTGGTTTTATCTTACCAAGGCGGTGCGCTACCGACTGTGCCACATCAGCATGTAGGGCGAAAACTCAAATTACTAAAATCCGTCCATAAATAGGATTGTCTTACAAATGCAAGATTTACATTGTTTTAAAAACACAATCGATAAAACTATTTGTCGTTTGATTTGGTTTTAAAATTAATCTGATTACATTATCAACTAAACTCAAACAGTGATGAAGGAAAACGGTAGTTTTTACTTGGTTTTTGCGTAAAATAAAACTTAAATTTTGATTTTAACAAATTTAACATCACATAGTTTAAATTATTATTTTAAATTTGTCAAGTGTAATTATATAATTATCAAAAGATTGATTTATAATTCATAAATCTTATTTTAAATAATAAATGTTTTATTTAGAGGTGTTAAATCGTATAACAAAATAATGCAGAATGCGTATAAATTGTTTCAAAAGATCATTTGCCTACAGCTCTTTTTATTTTACTTTATTTAAACAAAATTTTTTTATGCATAAATAGTTGCTAAACAAAAATGACTTTCTATGGATTGTTAAAGCGATATGTGTTCCAGAAAACTACCGTCAATTCTCGGGTGGCACGAAGTGACGAGGTCCCGACTACCGAAGAGGGTTCACAACAATGAAATTGTTTGCAGGTTGGAATACCTGAAAAGACCGACTGAGAAAACAAAAAATGGCTTATTAAAGCCATTTTTATGGCGGAGAAGGAGGGATTTGTCAATGTGCCTAAAGGGCATATTTGTCGGGTGGCACGAAGTGACGAGGTCCCGACTACCGAAGAGGGTTCACAACAATGAAATTGTTTGCAGGTTGGAATACCTGAAAAGACCGACTGAGAAAACAAAAAATGGCTTATTAAAGCCATTTTTATGGCGGAGAAGGAGGGATTTGAACCCTCGCGGCAGTCTCCCACCCTACACCCTTAGCAGGGGCGCCTCTTCGGCCTCTTGAGTACTTCTCCAAAGATAAAACTAAAATATTGAATTATTTTAACGACAATGATATTTTATCAAAATAAGTATAGGCTTGTCAATAGATTTTGTTGGGTTTTGTATAATTTGTTTTAGCAAAAAATTGTCAGATATTTTTAATTTTAAAGCAATGTTGCTAAAAAGCAAAAACACAAATTAAAATGAACTTATTTTATGCAAAGAAACAAAAAGTGAAACAATTTATTATAAGGTCAAATTATAAAAATAATTATATTTTGGTAAAAATAATTATGTGTTTAGTAAAGAAATTCAAAAAAATAAAGTTTTAATATTTTCTCTTACAAAAAATTATTTGTCTAGTTTTTTATAATTATGATACAATAAAATTAGGAGTTAATTATAAATTAGGAGTTATTTATGGTAAAAATGTTCAATGTATGGTACTTTATGTTCCTTCTAATTGGGATTGGGAGTATACTAGGACTATATTTTTTGTTAAAGAATAGAAGTGATAAAGTTAAAAAAATTGTTTTAAGTTCAATACTATTTTTTAATCTTGCCTTGCATTTTTTAAAGATATTATTCCCGCCTTATAATGCAGATTTAGGTTATGCTTTAAAAAATATATGGTTTATTAATGTTTGTGGAACAAGTGTTTTGTTTTTTCCATTTATATTTCTATCTAAAAGTGATACAGCCAAGGATTATATGTTTTATTTAGGTGTTATTAGTGGATTTTTAGCATTTCTATATCCTACAGAAGCATTGGGAAAGAATGTACTAACTTTTGATTTGTGGAGATTTTATATTTGCCATCTGATAATAATAGCGGTGCCACTTTTAATGGTATTGTTAAAGGTTCATAAACTTAATTTTAAGCGAATTTGGAAAATTCCATTCTGTGTAATGGCTATGCTATTGTTTATAATCTGTAATCAAGTTCTTCAAAGTGAACTAGGAATTATTAGCCTTAGAAATGATAATATGTTGGATATTAATTATTCTAACCCATCGCTAATTTGGGGACCGACCGACGATGTTGCGGTTATATTCTCGTGGTTAACACCTAATTTTATGAAAACTGTCCCATTTGGCGCATATGCAGGGCAGGAGAAATATTGGCCTTTCTTTTGGATGATACCGGGAGTCTTTGTGTATTTCTTAATTATACCTTTCCTATTTTGTTTAATATTTGATTTTAAAAATATTAAAAATAGTTTTTCAAAATTGGGTACAATGTTTAAGAAAGGTAAAAAGGCTAATGACTATAAAAATACAGAAAATATTGAGACAACAAAAGGACCTAAAAATTCATAAAATCTAATAAAATTAAAAGGAATATTATGAACAAAAGAATTAAAGAAGTGAGAGAACGAATTGCCAAAGATGATTTTGATTACGACGAAGAGGGGCGTGCTATAGTCAAAATTAACATAACCGATGCTGAATGTTTATTATCTCCATATAATGACGATGGAATGGAAATTATAAGTGAAGAAACGGCTAATTTTATAAATAACCTTACTAAACCCATTCCGTCTTGGAAAGACATTCAACTTCAAATTTCTTGTGAAGATTATACACAAGATAAGGAACAGGTTTATAGAAATGCAATTACAAATTATTATGTAAATGAGTTTGCGGATAGAGACCAAATGTTAAAGGCAAGATTGAAAATTTCCACAATATTGTTTTTGGTTTCTATTATAAGTTTTGCTCTGCTATATTTTATGTATCAATGGAATGTTCCAGATATATTATGTTCTTTAGTTGAAGTAATTAGTTGGGTGTTTGCTTGGGAGACTGTAGACTTGTTTGTTTTGCAAAGATATTTGATAAAAGCGGAACAACATAAAGAATTGCAAATAATTTTTGCAACAATCACATTTAAAAGATTGGGTAATCAGAATTAAAAAAATAAAAACCTATTACGAAGGTGTATGCTTTGTAATAGGTTTTTTTAAAAATTAATCTCTATTTTTATTTCTAGGCTTTAATCTAGCCCATAAAAGAACCAAAACTTGTAGTGGAATGCCTAATATAAAGACAAGCCATAAATTATATTGTAAAGTAGCAATATATATAGATGCAAGGAAAGTCCATACTAGAACGGATAAAATAAACACGCTATATTTTCTCTCTCCCCACATTCCGTTAAACACCTGTGCGACAAGCGCCGATGTTGGAACAGCATAAACAAATACTTGCCAAAGTTTTAGGCTAAGGATTATATCACAATATACATAAATAAATGTTGCAACAAACCAAACAACTGATATTGCAAGAAGGGTAATTGTTAGCCTATTTCCGACCTCTACTCGGGTGGTCTTCTGGATTTCTTCTTTGTTATTGGCATTAATTAAATATTCAAAAGTGACGCCGAATAGTTCGCATATTTTACATAGAATATCAATATCAGGAAGGGTGTCACCTCTTTCCCAACGAGAAATTGCCTTGTCTGAATAGTTGAGTTTCTCAGCAAGTTCTAATTGAGTTAACTTATTTGCTTTTCTAAGTTCGCTAATATTTTTAGCGATGTTTTGTTTTATATCATTATTTTCCATAACTCTATAATAACACAAAAATTAATAAATTTCAAGTATTTTTATTTAATAAAATAAACAACTCTACAAAAGTGAGAATTTGGGTGAGAGTATACAAAAAGTAGAATTTAACTCTCACTTTTAAGACCAAAAGTTTAGATTGTATTTTTGAAATAAGTGTAGTAGAATATTGTAGAAAAATAAAAAAACATAGGCTTCTGTGTAATTAATGATAGGAAATTATATGGGGAAAACAAAAAGCAAGAAAAAATCTTTGAAAATTATACTTATCACGATTGCTTCAATACTTGCAGTTATTGGAGTATTGCTTTTTGTATTCTTTGTTGTTTTAAAACCTAAAGAAGTGCCTACATATTCTTTTTCTGGATATGTTTATGCAGATGGGGAAGCACTTAATGGGGCTAAGGTTTCTTGTGGAATTAAACAAACCGAAACTGATGAAAATGGTTATTATAGATTTGAGGGACTAACTAAAGTTGTTGAGGTAACGGTATCTAAAGAAAATTACATATTTGGTAATGAATT
>JBJEXU010000221.1:0-1639 GCA_051886095.1 Christensenellales bacterium
GAGTTGGTTCAGTTTCGCCCTTTGGAGTTACCTTACCTACAAGAATATCCCCCGGTTTAACCTCAGCGCCAATTCTTATAATACCATTCTCATCAAGATTCTTAAGAACATCATCACCTAGGTTAGGAATATCTCTAGTAAATTCCTCATCACCTAACTTAGTTGTTCTACATTTAACCTCTTCTTCTTTAAGAGTTATAGATGTGTAAACATCTTCCTTAACAAGTCTTTCACTAAGTAGTATAGCATCTTCGTAGTTATAACCTTCCCAGTTCATAAATGCAATAAGCATATTTTTACCAAGTGCTAATTCACCACCATTTGTGCTATAACCATCGGCAAGTGTTTCACCTTTCTTAACCTTCTGACCTTTCTTAACAATAGGTTTTTGGTTAATACAACTCTCTTGGTTAGTCTTTACAAACTTAGTTAATTCGTAAGAATCTACAGAGCCATCATCAAGTGTTACGTCAATTTTATTAGCGTCAACATAAGTAACTGTTCCGTTATTCTTAGCAACTATTATAGCACAGTTATCAAGTGCTATTTTATGCTCCATACCAGTAGCAACAATAGGTGCTTCAGTTCTAATTAGAGGTACTGCTTGTCTCTGCATATTTGCACCCATTAGGGCTCTGGCGGTATCATCGTTTTCTAGGAATGGGATTAAAGAAGTTGGTACAGATATTAATTGTCTAGGAGCAACGTCCATATAATCAACCATTTCTTTGTCTACTTCAAGCACAGTATCTTTGTATCTACAAATAATTCTATCATTAACGAATGAGCCATCAGCATTAAGTGGTTCAACGGCTTGTGCAATATAGCAATTCTCATCTTCATCAGCCATTAAATAAACAACTTCGTTAGTAACAATGCCCTTTTCCTTATTAACTACTCTATAAGCAGTCTCGATAAATCCATACTCATTAATTCTAGCAAAACTAGCAAGGGAGTTAATAAGACCTATATTTCCACCTTCAGGTGTTTCAATAACACAAATTCTACCATAGTGACTATGATGAATATCTCTGACTTCGTCTGTTGCTCTATCTTTCTTAATACCACCTGGACCAACTGCTGAAAGTCTACGCTTCTGAGCAAGTGAACTTAGTGGGTTCATCTCATCCATAAGTTGGCTTAATTGGTGACTTGCTAGGAAGTCTTTAAATGCACGATTAATAGGTCTAGCATTAACAACTTGAGCAGGACTAATATCATTAAGGTCGTGAGATTGCAAAGTCTCCTTAACTGAGTTAGATAATTTATTAAGTCCACTTCTAAATGCATCTTGCAATAATTCGCCAGCACCTTTAATTCTACGATTGCATAGGTGGTCGATATTATCAACTTCACCAATGCCAGCATTAAGATCTAAGAAATAAGAAATTGTTGCTAGAATATCGTCAATAGTAAGTGTACTTCCTACAAGATTTTCTGCATTGGCTCTAATTGCTTCTATTCTTTCTTCTTTAGTCTTGTATTCCTTAAGAATATCAGCTAGAACTGGATAATATACTTGTTGAGTTATACCAAGTTCTCTTTCATTACATTTAATAATTTCACTTAGTTTAACTCTATTATTACCATACATTTTGTGTCTCTTACCATCAACAAGTACCCAAACACTATTAATTCC
>JBJEXU010000222.1:0-1638 GCA_051886095.1 Christensenellales bacterium
ATTAATTAATATCCCCAATAATGATTCTACTTTCTTTATTCTCTTTAATTACTTGGTCTATTGATATTCCCTTCTCTCTAGCAATGATTTCCATCACCTTTAGAAAACAGAAACCTCCTTGACATCTGCCCATTCCTGCTCTTGTTCGTCTTTTTATTCCATCAAGACTAATAGGACTAAGTGGCGAATTAATAGCATTAACTATTTCCATTTCGCTAACTTTCTCACATCTACATACAATCTTGCCAAATCTATTATCACTTGCAATTAGTTTATTTATCTCTTCGTTTGATTTACCACAAATCTTAGGAGTCTCAATACGCTTTTTCATTGTTTTTTCAGCACCGCTAAAATTAAGAAGTTCCGCAACATATTCGGCAATAGCAGGTGACGCTGTAAGCCCAGGAGAACAAATACCAGTTACATTGATAATATCTGAATTTTTAGCGTCTTTTTCTATCACAAAGTCATCTCCAACAAGAGTTCTAACTCCAGAAAATACTCTTATATTTTTCTTTAAATTAACATTGTTTAGCATAGCATTGGCTTTGATTGCAATGTCTTTTAAACCATCACTTGTAGTTTTAGTTAAGTTATTTTCAACAAGAGTTGAGGTTGGTCCAACAATTACATTTCCATCAACTGTCGCAGAAATTAGAACACCTTTACTTTCTTTGCTAGGTAAAGGGAAAATAGTATATCCACCTATATCCATTGCACCTTTATCAAGTAAATAATATTCTCCTAACCTATATTTAATATCATATTCAGTTGTTCCTAGAATACTTGTAAGTTTATTATGTTCAGCACCTACAGCAATTACTATCTTTTTAGCAAATATTTCTTGTGAACCATTAGATAATAAATAATAATCATCTTTCTTTTCAAATCTGCAAGTATCATAATTAAATGCAACACTTGCTCCATTAATTACACTTTCTTCAGCAAGTGCGATAGCAAATTTATAAGGAGAAACAATAGCCGAAGTTTTAGCAAAAAGTCCGCAAGTTATATTATCTTTAATACTCGGAATTTTCTTTAGGATTTCCTCTCTGTTAAGGATTTCTAATTCTTTAACCCCATTTTTAATTCCACGATTAAATAGTTCTTTTACTACATTCAGGTCATTGCCAAGCACCAAAGCGCCATTATTTATATATGGCACACTTAATTCTTCACATAATTTAGGGAAAATTTCAGCACCTCTAACATTAAACTTTGCTTTTAAAGTCACTTCTTTAGCATCAAACCCAGCGTGTACAATACCACTGTTTGCCTTGGTTGTTCCAACTGCGACATCACTACCTTTCTCAATTAAAATACATTTCTTATTAAGCCTAGTTAGTTTATTAAGTATAGCACAACCAATTACTCCGCCACCAATGACAGCCACATCGTATATCATAGCAACTCCATAAATATTTAATTTATTATTTCTATTATGTTATAAAAATTAATGATTTATGTCAAATCAATTTAAGTTAATTGCCTTTGACACATTATTTTGTTATAATATGGAAAAATTTAAACAACTGACTAAATGAATATTTTTATTAAACTGACCATTTTCAATATTGTGCTAAGCATTTAATAAAAAATAATCACAATAATTTATTCGAGTAAGTAGCACAAACTTTA
>JBJEXU010000223.1:0-6136 GCA_051886095.1 Christensenellales bacterium
CTCTGCCAACAATATGCACATTACAAGGCCAAAAATCGTCAAAATTCTGTTGGTCGTCAGTGCCATAGCCAAGGACAGATATATAGTTAAGTAGGGCATCAATCCAAACATAAGCAACGTGCTTATCGTTAAAAGGTAGTTTAACTCCCCAATCAAAAGTTGTTCTAGAAACACATAAATCGGTAATTCCCGGTTTAACAAAGTTATTATAAATTTCATTCTTTCGGCTTTCTGGAACTAGGAAATCTGGATTTTCTTTAAAATAATCCTCTAAGAATTTCTGATACTTGCTAAGTCTTAGGAAATAACTTTCTTCTTTAGTTGGTTCAACTGGTCTACCGCAGTCGGGACATTTACCATCAACTAATTGACTTTCTGTATAGAATGTTTCACAAGGTACACAATATAATCCCTCATATTGGTCTAGATATATATCGCCTTGTTCAAATAACTTATTATAAACATCTTTAACCAATTTTTCGTGATGATCATCAGTAGTTCTAATAAATTTGTCATAACTAATGTTAAGTTTATCCCAAATATGTTTAAATTCTGCCACCGTTTTGTCGACAAATGCCTTTGGTGTCATATTATGTTCTTTAGCAACTTTAGCAATTTTAAGTCCGTGTTCGTCACTACCTGTTGCATATAGAACTTTATAACCATTAAGTCTATAAAATCTAGCACAAATATCAGCAAGGATTGTACTGAAGCAATGTCCAACAGTTAATTTGCCACTAGCATAATATATAGGTGTTGTTATGTAATAATTTTTGTCTTTTTTCATTTTTTTACCTCTTAACTATTCTTAAATAAAATCATAATTCATATTATTTTATAATATTGTGGCTTATTTGTAAAGGATTTCTTTATCTTTAGGTATTTATAATTTTAGGAGAATTAATATGAATTGGGTTTGGACAAGCATTATGCTTGTAGGACTTGGAATGTTACTTGTTAATAATGTAGATATTGCCGTTTCAAGCATTCTAGAGGGTGGAAGCAAAGCCATCTCTCTTTCTCTTAAACTATGGGGAATTTATGCCGTTTGGTTGGGCATCTTAAAAATAGTAGAAGAAACGGGGCTAGATAAAAAATTAAGTAAATTATTTCGACCTTTAATTAACAAATTAATTGGAAAAACTGACGAATATACGAGTAATCAAATAGTAATTAATATTACTAGCAACTTGCTTGGAATGGGGAACGCAAGTACTCCTAGTGGAATTAATGCTATTGCAGGTTTAGACAAAGGCAGTAAGTATGCGACCGCCTCAATGATTATGATTTTAATGCTTAATTCTACAAGCCTTCAATTAATTCCAACCACCATCGTTGGGCTTAGAATTTCGGCGGGTAGTGTGTCTGCTAGCGATATTATTATTCCTACACTTATATCCACTCTAGCAAGTACACTTGTTGGTATATTACTTGTTAAAATCTGTAGCAAAATATTTAAGGATAAGTGAAATGAGTAAATATATAATTCCAGTGCTTATAATTATGCTTATTCTCTATAGTATGATTAAAAAGAATAACACCTATAATAGTTTTGTAATAGGTGCTAAATCATCTTTTGATGTAGTACTGACTTCTTTTCCATACATAGTAACTATATTTATAGCAGTTGAAATCTTTAATGTAAGTGGACTGGCTGTAATTTTTTCAGACTTTGTAGCACCATTCTTTGAGTTTTTTGGAGTTCCTAAAGAACTTGCCCAACTTGTAATTCTTAAGAATTTTACAGGTTGTGGTTCTCTTGCATTATTAGAAAATATTTTTACAACTTATGGTGTGGATAGTTACTTGGCTAGAGCAGGTTGTTGTATAGCCGGTTGTAGTGAAGCAATTTTTTATGTGACAGCAGTATATTTTAGTAAAACAAAAGTCACAAAGTTTAGATATGCAATCCCAGTAGGAGTTATTGCTAATTTTGCGGGCGCAGTTGTTAGTTGTTGGATTTGTAGAATTATGTAGTTATTCAACATAGTTAACGGGACTAATAATCTTTATTTTACAAGCATTTTCTTTTGCATATTTAATTGTGTTGCCAGTTCCACTCGGAAAACCATTATAACAAGCAATTACAATGCTAGAATGTTCGACCATAAATCTATTTCTATCATTCATACAATTAATGGTATATTCTTTGGAAATAATTACCGAATCATCGCATTGTTTTAAAATTTTATTATATCTTTTTTGTTGATTTACACTCCATCTCTTTTCTTGCCCCAAACAGGGGATAACAGCAATAATTTTTATTTCTTTATATTTTTTTCTTAGTTCCAACAGTAGTTCAGTTGCTATCATATCAAAACCTTCAGCCATACCTGATAGAAAGTTTTTGATACCATATTTAATTGCTCCTTCTAATATTTTTCTTAAATCTTCTTTAAATCTTATACAGTTATTTTTTGTTTCGTCATAGAACCAAGGTAATTTATTTGGTCTATGTCCTGTAAGACAAATAGTTTCTTCTTTTTTAATCACATTTATAAGTTTTTTTGAGGGATATATATTAAACATTTATTCACCTTTTATATATTATGACCAATTTACACTACATAATATAACACAAGAAACCAATAAAAACAATTATTTTGACCAATTTATGCTACATAGTTTAGAATGGTCACTATGCTACCATAATTATTAATTAGGAGCATATTTTTTATGATTACGCTGAATGAAGCATTTGCTAAAAGAGTTAGAGAAATACTAAAAGAAAAGAAGATGACTCAATATAGATTAGAACAATTAACTGGAATTTATCATAGTACAATGAATGCCATTATGAATAATGGTTGTAAGGCATCGAATTTTAAAACAATGGCATTAATAATTAGAGAATTGGGAATGACAATTCCAGAATTTTTTAATAGTTCCATTTTTGAAAATTTTGATAATCTTAATATAGATGATTAAATAAACACAAAAATAAGCCGAGATTTTTATCTCGGCTTATTTTTCATTCTTCGACAAATCTAACATCTCCGCATAGGACATCACTATAGGAATAACTTTTTCTATCAAGAGATACTTCACTTGTAGGACTGATTACAAACATACTTGGATAAACTTGGTCAATAATGGCAGTAAGACTAACAATTTTGTTTCTTCCTTTGTTTATTTCAAGAGCAATGTTTTGTCCTTTTAATTGATTAATTTTGCTTTTTATATCGGTGAGACTTAAGGCATTTTTCATATTTCACTCCTTTTTTATGCTAGTTTATGCGGATTTTTTAGTTTTATTCGGCAAATATTTATTTAAGTCAAGTTGTGTTGATAATAATTTTGTGTTAAAATAATATGTATGGACATAAAGGAAATCTATTTACAATCCCAAACACATAAAATTATTTCTTTAGATAAGTCTAGAGAAATGCTTTCTCACGCTTATATGCTAGAATCTTCTGATGAATTTATATTAGATAAATACTCTCTATTTATCGCTAAAGAAATTTTTTGTCTAGATTTCAATACCCCTTGCGATAAGTGTAATAATTGCATTAAAGTCGAACATAATAATATGGTCGATTTAAAGATTTATCCAAGGGAAAGCAAAGGTATAGTTGTTGACGATATTAATGAGATTGTAACCGACGCGTATATTCGCCCTATAGATAGCCAGTATAAAGTTTATATTTTAAAAAATTTTGATACTGCAACCATACAGGCTCAGAATAAATTACTTAAGACATTGGAAGAGCCACCAACTAATGTTATTTTTGTTATTACTTGTGCTAATTCTAGTTCTGTTTTACCAACTATTTGCAGTAGAGTAAAAATAATTAGTGAAGGGTTATTAAATGTAGAAATTGTTGCCAATTATTTAGAAGGAATAGGCGTAAAGGACTTTAACGATGTAGCAAGAGTTTCTGGAGGCAACATTTCTACTGCTATGAATATTGCTAGCAAGGGGGAAACAAATAAAATTATTAATCTTGCAATAGACACTCTAATTGGATTAAAATCCAGTTCAGATATATTAAAATTTAGTAGTCAGATACTTGCTCTTAAGAAAGATTTTCATTTTTTCCTAGATACATTAATATCTATATTAAGAGATATTTCTGTTAGTGGAAATAGTGAGTTGATTATTTTTAAGTCCAAGCAAAATGAGATTATTTCTTTAAGTAAGATTTATAATAAGAAAGCATTAGATGAGATTTCAGAGAAATTAACTGAAATATACAATAAATTAGATTTTAATTGCAATATAACAGGTATTGTTGATAGTATGTTGTTAAATATTTTGGAGGTAAGATATTTATGCCAAGAGTAGGTGTAAAATTCGTTAACGGGGGCAAAGTTTTTGCTTGTGATACGGATATTGAATTAAATAGTGGAGATAAGGTTGTTGTTGAGAGTATAAGAGGTTTAGAACTAGCAACCATCAGTCCTTTAAGTAAAGATGAGAATCAAGAAGAAGTTAAATCTATTTTGCGAAAAGCAACAAACGAGGATTTGAAAAAAGCAGAAGAATTAAAAAACGGTGCACCTAGAATTATTAAAATTACTAATGAACTCATTGCTAAGTACAAACTAGAAATGAAACTTGTAGATGTCTCTTTTACTATAGACGGAAGTAAGGTCATAATTAATTATATTTGTGAAGATAGAGTGGATTTTAGAGAACTAGTTAAAGACCTTGCTAGTCAACTAAAACTAAGGATTGAACTTCGTCAAATAGGAATAAGAGACCAAGCCAAAATAATAGGCGGGATAGGTTTTTGCGGTAAAGAATGTTGCTGTAAAAAGTACTTAAATGATTTTGATAAAGTTAGTATAAAAATGGCTAAAACGCAAGGTCTTTCTCTAAATCCAACAAAGATTAGCGGTATATGCGGAAGGCTTATGTGCTGTCTTGCTTATGAGAATGATTTTTATTCGGAAATTTCATCAAAAATGCCTAAACTTAATAGTAAAGTTAGAACCAAAGACGGAGTTGGGACAGTCGTATATAATAATTTACTAAAACAAAAAGTAACAGTTAAGATTGAGAATGAGAATGAGATAAAAGTACTTGAGTACGATTTGGGAGATTTGGAGGTTCTTCCTAAAGTTAATCCAAATCAGAATATGCCAAATCAGAGTATATCTAAAAACAAGGAGAACTTAGATAAGTCTCCACAAAAACCTAAAGAAGAAAGTATCAATAATAGTAACGAGAGTAATCAAGCAAATTCAAATCACGAACACAAAAAAAATAAGAAGAAATTTAATAAATACAAAAACAAAAATAAAGATAATGAAAATAAATCTCAAAGATAACGAAAGATTAGATGATTTACAATTTAATAACCTATATATTATTCAAGAAAAAGACGGGTATTGCTTTACAAGTGATGCTGTAATGCTTGCTAATTTTGTGAATACTAAAAGTGGTAGTAAAATAGTTGACCTTTGTAGCGGAAGCGGGGTTATTGGTATTCTTGCTGGTGAGAAGAATAAAGCGGGTAAAATAGTACTAGTTGAAATTCAAGAAAATTTAGCAGATATGTCTAGAAGAACTATTGAATATAATCAACTAAAAAATTATGAGGTTATCAACTTACCTTTGCAAGATATTTCTAAGAAAATCGGCATTGGAATTTATGATGTAGTTGTATGCAATCCTCCATATAAAAAGAATGGAACTGCAAAACTAATTAACGAAAATCAGAGTATTGCTATTGCAAGGCACGAATTATTAGTTACTTTAGAAGAGATTATTTGCGAGGCAAGTAAGTTACTTAAATTTGGCGGAGATTTCTATGTTGTAAATAAGGAAGAACGCCTAACAGATATTTTGGTATTATGTAGGAAATATAACTTAGAACCTAAAATACTTAAAATTCGTGAGAGTGTTAGCGGTGCTAACATAATATTTGTCAAAGCAAAGAAAGGAGGAAAAAGTGGAATAACAATTTCACTTTGATTTGTGTATGCTATATTTGGTTGCAACACCTATAGGAAACCTAAAAGAACTAACTTATAGAGCAGAAGAGATTTTAAATAGTGTAGACTATATTGCTTGCGAAGATACTCGAACGAGCAAGACTTTGCTAGATAATTATAATATAGTTAAACCTCTAGTTTCGTATTACAAATTTAATGAAATCGCATCTGGTAATAAACTAATTGAAGACTT
>JBJEXU010000224.1:0-1627 GCA_051886095.1 Christensenellales bacterium
AAAAATGTGATACAATTAATAAAATTAGGTAGGTAAATATGTATTTAAGCGATTGGACTAAATTAAAAATTAAAAACTTAAACGATTCAAGACGTGAAATTCTAATAAATAAAGCACTTGAATTGGGTAGCGAATATGAAAAAGCAAAATTTATTGTTGATTATTTCACAAACAACCTTCCCAGAAATATTGTTGCACAAATAGATGGAGTAAATGAAAATGAAATTGTCGACTTTAAATATGATTATAGTTATATCAAAGGTTCTGAAACTCCTTTTGCCAGAACACAACAACCAGTAAAATCCCCTGTTGGAGAAGGAATAACTTTTTCAATAGGATTACACGATATTGACATTCCTGGACATCCAATGATTTATCCATCTGTTATTGGACTAAAATTGGGAACTTGCAAAATCTTCTCTCACGAAATGGCAAGAATTATGCATAGCGTTGGTATTGACTGTAAGATTGTTGAAACTAAAAAACCTATAAATTGTTATGATTTATTTGAAGGCACTGACGAGCACAACAATCACATCAGTGTAAATACTATTAAGCCAATGTATCATATTTACAACATTATTACAATTGAAGGCAAGCAATATAAGGTAGATATATCGGGTTATCTAACATCACAAGATTATAATCGTTATAATCCAGATGGAATCAAATTTCCGATAGACACAAGTAGATTTTGCTTGACTGAAGATATTGAAAGCAATCCTTTTGAAGAAGTTTCTAAAGAAATAGCTGACTAAAAAAACACAAGACTAAATCTTTTTTAGTTTTGTGTTTTTTGAGTTCAAAATTTTATATAAAATTAAAATTAATTAAAACTTATAAATTTCTTTCATTTTTTCAAAAGCGATAAGTATTTCTTTTGTTTTAATTTGGTTCAAAGTATTTGGTTCTTGCTCAATATATTCTTTCAAGACTTTGTGAAAAATACTTCTACGAATTATTTCCATTGGCATTTTCTCTGCCAATTCTCTTTCGGATAATTTTAATTTTTTGTAATTAGGCAATTTGTCAGTTTTTACTTGAAAATATATTACATCGGATAGTCTATTTTGTCCCGAACCTTTGTAGTCTCTATTGTAGTATCTTACCTCGAAAAATGGCTCGATTTCATCCTTGCTATCCAGCAAAATTCCAGTTTCATTGTATATCGCATTGGCAAGAGCAACCTTGTAATCTTCGTCGCCAGTCACATAACCACCAAGAAGCTGATACCCCTCTTCGTCTTTGCCTATAAGCATATTATTTTTGCTAGAAACAATAAACGCCTTAACTCGAGTGACTACTTGGTCAATCTCGTCGTCTTTTAGGTCGTCATCATTATATTTCAATATCTCTACCATATTCTTCTCCTATTTGTAATCTTTTGAGAATAGAAAGTTTCTTATTTACTTTTTCAATATTATTTTAGCATACACTTTCACTTTGCTCCAAATGAAAAATTATTAAAACTTTTAAATCTTTGGCAAAGCGTGCAAGGTACGCAAGTCATTTACCATATCTACTCGGAATTCTTGCAAAACGTGTTCAACCTCGATAAGCGGAGTAGAAAAAATTTTGTCGTTCTTGACACCTAGTGCCAAATTTGTCATATCTTGCATCAAAAGTT
>JBJEXU010000225.1:0-6121 GCA_051886095.1 Christensenellales bacterium
CAACGGCAAAAGCCTCTACTGAACCACCAGACTATCTGGTGGTTTTCTAGTACAATAAAACTCTAGTTGAATTCTAGAGTTTTTTTATTAATCGGCTATATGAATCTCAAAATTCTCTCTAACCATATTCAATCCGGCTAATTTATAAAGCCTATCATAATCGCTATCATCTGGATTAATTCCCGCTTTAGACATTAAATCCTCTCTATGAGTACCAGATAAGAAAGTATTGAATGGGTATGGAATTCTATCATATATTACCATACCACTAGAGTTTAATTTAAAAAGTACCATATCAAGTGGATATTCCTCTCGAGCTCTATTAACTTCGTCTTCATTAGCACAAAATAAATATTTACCGCCTCTTTCTAACAAATAGCCCAATTCTATGTCTTCTATGTTAAGTGAAATCTTAGCCATTAGCATACTCCTCTTCATATTGTTTATTTACTTCATCAACAGCAAGATGCACATATCTATCTAAAGTACTTAATTGTTTAGTCATTACTCTATTTATTAACTTGCTAATATATGGTGGTGGGTTATCACCTGCTTTATCTAAGTCTTTCATAACATTTTTCATAAGAGTCCCACTACTTATTTTAGTTTCAAGCAACTTATAAAATACAGCAATCTCTGGATTATGAATTATTTCATTGGATAATTCTTTTAAAAATATTTCTCTTCCTTGTTGAGGATTGATTATCCTCACTTTTTCAGCATCTCCAGTTTTTCCTTTGGCATCTAGCATAACAAGAGAAGTACTTATGCCCATCATTGGACAATAATTAGACAACTGAAGATTTAACAAAGGTGAATTTTCGCCTTGAGCCTCAATTTCTCTACTCATTCCCTCAACGGCGCTAGCCTTCCTTTTTAGCATTGCAATACAGCCATTATCATAGCATTCCGCTTTTCTGACGTGTAACCTACCAAATTCTTTCCATAATAGAAAAGTTGTATTCAGCCAATGTCTATCCGTCTGTGCTAAAAGAAAATCAAAAATTGCTTGTTTTAATAGGTCATTTCTAACACTTTCCAATTCTTTAGGAGATAATTGACCGTGAAAAGTATTCTGAAGAGCCTCAATAAAACCATTTATAGTATTTAAACCTTCAATTTGCTGACCGCGAAAGTTATCAAAAGTATAGTTTTTATATGAAGTCTGGATATTATAGGCCGAGAATTCAGTCTCTTTATCCGACCTTTTATAAGTCCCGCATATAACGCCATTGCCTAGAGATTTACCATTTTCATCAAATAACTCAGCCAGATTATAATCCACACAAGGCACATCTATTCTATGGGCTATAGTACTAGCAAAAACTTCGCCCCAATTTTCGCAAGAGACATTATTTCTATTAAACTTAAAAAGCATTCTTAAGTTGTGTGATTTTTTTTGAGAAGAATTATCAACAATCCAAAATTTTTCTCTAACACCTCTGAAATCATTTAAAATCTTATAGAGTTTATCACCAAATCTGATGCTTCTCTTATTTCCGTTATTTTCAAAATGCAATTCCAACATAATTTTAACCTCTAAAAATTAATGCAATTTAGAATTTTGTCTTATTAGTAATATTTTACTATAACTAAGCCTATTTTGCAAGACTTTTAAAAACATTAAATATATTTTAACTTGGGTATTGAAATTGAGGTTGTTTTGAGTTATACTTAAAATATGAAAGTTTATAGATATTTAAGTGAGAATGAACTCAATAAGTTTTTAAATGGAGATATGCAAAATTTAGGGCATTACAAATTATTAATTACAAGGGGCGAGGGTTTTTATTTAAGTAGAGGATATGATATTGATGCTTATAGAGAATTTGCAGTACCGGCAGATTGGATAAAACCAGATTATTTAGTTGAATATACTTTAGATACCGACCGCAAAAATATTTCACTAAGTACTGCCATTGAAATGAATAGATAAAAACACACCATTTATGATTTAGCATATAAAAGGTGTGCTTTTTTATCTTCAATTTTTAAACAATAAAATTGTAATATAAGTTATTCTTTGCTATTATAAATTTTAATTTGTCTTTTCTGAATTAAATAATATTCCCCCACAAACTCTTCTTTACCATTATCTAAAATAATGTAAGAGTCGTTATTAATACATAGCAATGTTTCTTTATCGCTAAAAGGAAGTAAATAATCATTAACAACATCTATTTCTGGACAATCGGACTGATACTTACCTTCTCTTCCATCAAAATGCGGTATAAGATAATGGTCATAGAAACCAAGTCCTTTGGTAATTCTAGGTTCTTCTAAATCTAAAAGTTCCTCAGGGAAATTAAAAATTTTATTGCACAAATTCATTGAGCCAGCCGAGATTCCGATTACAAGAGCATTACTTTTTTCAAGAATTTTCTTAAGATTAATTTCCTTAAAAAAATCCATTTGACAAGATATTTTTCCACCAGATAAAATAGTAAGGTCGGCTTTAGAAATTAATTTATCTGCTAAATGTTTGTTTTTATTTGTAAGAACAATCAATTCTTTAAAGCCAATGCCAGACATTTTGAACGACTGAAAAAGACAAGAGGCTCTCTCTTCTGTTTCTTCTACATTTTGGGGATTATTGGCCACAACTACCAATGTTGTTTTGTTGCGAACGTATTTTTTTATGTTATCCAAAATCTTATTATCATTATTGATGGGTATGGCATATCTATTTTCATTCTCGTCTTTCTCATAAGCCTTAATATAACTGGTTAACATAAAAGTTGGCATTATTAAAACCTCCATAAGATTTTTTAAATTATATCAAACAATAGCTATTTATCAAAACTATTTTTGAGCATATAATTAAATATGAGATTTATATTACTAAATGTTATCCTATTAATAACTTGACAAGACAGAAAAATTATAGTATATTTATACTTATTAACATTATATATGTTAACCTAATTAAGTATATTTGCAGAGATGTCAGAGTGGTCGATAGTGCAGTCTTGGAACGGCTGTGTACGGAGACGTACCCCGGGTTCGAATCCCGGTCTCTGCGCCAACTTGGACAATGTTGAACCCGAAAATAGAGCCATTTTTTACGGATTTACATTATCAACAAAATTAAATTTTAATTAATAAAGTAAGGAGATTTAATATGAGTGAATTAACAGAACAATGGAGAAAAGAGAGTTTGGAATTAGTAGAGTCTTCCACACCAACCAACAACGAAGATAAAAGATGTGTTGTGAAAATAAAGGTTGACTCAGTTGGAGCAATTTCAGCAATGGTATATGCGCCAAGGGGTATAGCTTATGCAGAAGTATGCTATAGTGATACCTCTAAAAGGCCTTATGGTTTAAGATTAAGTTTTCTTGATCTAAAAAGAGTTATTGCAGGATATTCAAAAGCATCTAATATTCCTGCTGACCAAGTTAGAACTGATGACGCAAATTTTATTTCTTGGATAACAACACTAATGGAACAACAAAAACTTTGGGACGAAACTCACGCTTCTTGGACAGGCGGATTTTTCCAAACTTATGAAACCAAAACCGAAGCATTGAAGGCATTATGGTCAGGAGAATGTTTTAATCAAGACCCTAATTGTAAGAATAAAGAAGTAGAAGATGACCTTTTACCATAATATAAATCCCAGTAATAAGCCGCGATTTAATAGATCAACTGATACACAATTCTCTGCGCCAAAAAATTCGCACGCCATAAGGGGGTGCATTTTTTGTGTCTTGAGAACGGGATTTTAAGTGCTTAGCACTTTTCATAACTTTGTTGTGTGAACCCGGGGAAACCCCTTGCCCTCACAATAAATTTGATTGTCAAGAAAAACACAGGTTTCAAACATACATTTTTTTCTGCTGTTAAATGTTTTTCTTATATAATCTTAACTTATTTGGCGAGTTATATAATATTTTAATAACACAAAAATACACCTATTTGCGAAATATCTCAAAACTAGTTATTTTATCATTAGGTGTATTTTTGTTAAATTATTAAATTTTTAATAAGGATTATTTCTTAAGATCTTTAATCATATCAGCGACATTGAACTTACGAGCAATATCGTTAAGTTTTCTTTCGTTCTCTTCTTTCTGTCTCTTAAGTTTCTTAGACCTAATTAATAATAATACAACTGTTCCAAATAGAATAAGGATTGCTGCACCACCACCGATAATACCATAGAATAGAGTTGGACTCATCATAGTATCAATATCACTACTAATGGTTAATTTTTCATTATTTAGATTAGCAGCCTCTTCCATAGCGTCTAAGAACTCTTTGGTTACTTTGATAGTAATAGTATTACCATTCTGAACAGCACCTAATTCTTCTAGAGCCTTACCTGCCAAATTCCAATCGGTAATTTGATAGTTATTTGTTGGAGTATAAGAAATTGTAATTGTATCTCCTAACTGGAATGTCTTAGTAAATTCTAGGCTACCGCCTGTTGTAGAATTGAATGGGGCCTCTAATGTAAATGTAGACTTCTCAAATCTTAAATTAATAGACCTATTATCATTTACTACTGCTGTAGCAGTCTCTTCAGTAACTGCTTCGCCATCAAACATTCCGCTAAATCCAGCAAATTCAGCATATTTTTCAGCAGTTGCTTTAACAACTAGTCTTAAACCATTATCTAGTGTATAAGATTTATTTGCTTCATTAACCACATATCTATTTGTATCTGCAATATTACCAGCCTCATCTCTAACTTCTACTGTATAAGAGCCAAGGTTATAATTATCTGAAGAAACTAGGTTCTCTCCAACAATTTCTGCTTTATATTGTTTGATTACTTTCATACTAGTAGTTACTTGACCATTGTCATCAACATAGTTTTCAAAGAAAGCATCATCAACTGTTAGTTCACTATCATCATTTAGTGCGACCACATCATAATTACCAGTTACTACATTTAGAAGTCTTAATTCAACGAATCTATAAGATGCATTACTTAAGAATTGCGAATCATAATCAAACGATACTCTATTATTAATGTTTAATTTAGTACTTTCTTCTGAACCGCCGATAACCGCACCAGTTTCGTCTTTAACAACATAAGACATAGAACCAGATAATTGGTTAGCAGGTAGACCCTCTTCAGCAGTAGGAGTCTCAACATTAAGAACTGAAGAAGTAATAGTTAATGGTCTGATTGCAAAATCAATAGAAACATTTTTATTACCTGTTAAATATACATAAACAATATTATTACCAAATTGTTCGTTCTCTGGTTTAACAACGGTTACTCTCTTATTAGGCTTAATCTTTAATTGAATAAAGGTTGATTCATCAATCATATAAGAACCTGTTTCAAGTAGTTCGCCATCATCGGAAACATTTGTTAATGCTTGGCTAACACCATTCTCATCTACATAGCATAATTCGTATTCACTAGCAAAAGATTCACCATATTCATTGTTTAGAGCAACATTGAATTGATATTGTCTTTGATATACAGCAACAATATTGAATTTTGTTTCCGACTCAATATTTGAGGTATATCTAGCAAAGTCTGCTTGAGATACCATAAAGCCATCGTCAATTGTGCCATTAGTGTCTGATAAGTATCCCTCCATACCTAATAACTTCCAACCAACAAACCTATAACCAGTTACATCTTTCCTAGCTGTTAATGCTGGAACGCTCTCATCTACCGACATTGTCTCGTCAGCATTCTCAATAAGAGTATCAACTAGACCACTATCAAGTGTTAAACCTTGTAGATTTTGGAACATAACATTTACATTATATTTAATTTTTTGTGCAGTAACTTCAATATTTAAGTTATCAGTAATATTACTATGTGTATATTCTATTGTTGTTGCGGTTGAATTCTCAGCAACTTGTTCTAATCCACCTATCTTTACTGATGTAAATTCATAATAAGCATCTGCTTTAAGTTGAATTGTAATATTTGAACCTTCTGGAGCATTATTTGTAAATGCATCTACACCTGAATATGTAGCAGAGATAGAATAATGTCCTTCGCCTTCAGGATTATTATCGGTATAACTAACAGAATGTAATTGCTTTGCTTCTGCCACAATTTGAATTGTTATTTTTTCATCATTAGTCGCATATTTGCTCAAAAACTCCGTATTTATAAAATTACCAAGATTAAAGGTTGCTTGTCTCT
>JBJEXU010000226.1:0-1622 GCA_051886095.1 Christensenellales bacterium
TCTATATTTGTCATAATATATCTCCTTATCAAATTTTTGTTTATTGTCTTTATAATGCATCCGTAATCTTTTTAGACAATAAACTCTTTCGACAAAGAATATATTATCTTTATGTGGTTGATAAAATCTTTGCACGGACGAGCAGGCCTACCACTAACCTTATTAATATTTTATCTAAAAATATATTTTAAGTCAAGAAATTTCAATAGCGATATTCAAATTTATGAAATCATTCGACATAAAACCCATAGGCAAACAAGTGGCGGTATGTTATTACCTCGTGGGTTGGAATGTAGTCTATGAATTCAATGTGATTTGAATACTTTTGAATGGTGCCTATTTTCTCCTTGCGATTGATTTTGCAGTCACCAATTTTTTCTTTTTTGATTTTATTTTTTTCATTTTCACTACCGACCACTTTATTTTCTGACTCAGCCACTCCACCTTCCACACCAACCCCCTCATTCTCCATCAAAGGTTCGAATTGAGGTGCTATTGCGCCGCCATTAACCTGTCGTTCGGCGTAAATAACGCTGAACGACTTTTTTTCTTCTAAATTTTTTATTGTATTCTCAATCTTTTCTATATCTTCTTTGCTGTTTATAATTATTTCTTCACAGTCATTTGGTTTAGTATTATAAATAATTATTTTCCTGTCGTTATAATAAATTATTTTTGATATAAATTTTGTAAAAAACTCAACTCTTTCATTGTGATTGGAATAATCTTTGCTCGTAAAATAGTAAATAAAATGTTTTACATCTTCTACTTTTATTGGTTTTGTTTGGTGTGTTTCCGATAAAAGTATTTTTTCTGTTAAAATTGATTTTTTATTTTCTAATTGTTTAATTTTCAATTCAATGGATTTTGAATTTAAACCATTCATAATTGCAGTAATTAAAGACTCAATTTGTTTGTCAATTTCTTTTAATTGTGTTTGCAAGTTTGCAAGTTCATAGTTTTCACCAAGTTCTGCGTTATATTGTTTTGCAATTAGGTTTGCTATTTGATCCACTCTTGATTTTGTTAAAATATGATTTTTTGTTACGTCAACAATTAAATTTTCAATATAATCCTTTCTAATTGTTTTACTTTCGCATTCTTTTATTAAATGTTTACGATTTCTGCATTTGTAATATCTATGTTTTGTTCCGCTTTTTCCATTACCAGACTCAGCCGTCATAGTGCAACCACAATATCCACAATACAGCTTGCTACTTAAAATATAATCTTCAACTCTGTTTTTGTGTTTTTGTCTATGCTTGTGGTGATCCATAATCTTGTTGCATTTATCAAATAATTCTTTGTTTATTATTGGTTGGACTATATCATTATAAACTATTCCTTTACAGCTAAACTCACCAATATATTTTCTATTGCGTAGCATCTTTGCAATAATCTCAACAGTAAATTTTTTGCCTTGCTTATTTTTATAACCTTTAAAGTTTAATTCATCGCAGATTTCTTTTGCAAATTTGCCATTTGCATATTGTTTAAATATTTCTTCCACAAGCACAGCTTCTTGAGGCTCTATTGCCCATTTTTTGTCTATAATCTTATATCCTAGGTTAACACTCCCACCAATGTAGTTACCTTTGATTAAACTTTCATTTATGCCTCGT
>JBJEXU010000227.1:0-6087 GCA_051886095.1 Christensenellales bacterium
TCAGACTTTTAGAAGTTCTAAATTTTCTCTTTCATCAGACAGTTATTATATGTTATCTTTCTATGTAATGACCGATTACATTAAGAATGATTTAAATACCAACTATGGTGCAAGATTCACCATTTCTTCAGATACTACTACAATTTTTGACCTTTATAATATAAAATTTGATGATAATAATTGGCATAAAGTTGATGTTAAAATCAAAACCGGAACCAATTCTCAAGAAGCAACAATAGCATTGACTTTTGATAAACTAATTGGTTATGTATTCTTTGATAAAATTGAACTACAAACAATTAATGAAACAACCTATAATGATACAACATTAGAGAATGCTAATATTACACCTTATAGAATTGATTTAACTTATGAAAATTTTGACAACAAAACCTTTGGCAAAAATGTAACCACTTCAGGAATTGATACACCAAATAACTGGAAATTCGTTTTAGAAAATGAAGAAGTTGGTGTCCATAGCGGAATTATTCAATCAAATAATTCGTTATTAGTAGAAACTCCTCCATCACTTTCTGGAAACAAAACTTACTTGTATATTTCTTCAACTCACGATGGTAATTTTTACTACACTAGTAAAGAAGAGTATACATTCAATAGCGAAACTTATTATAAGATTTCAATTAATGTCTTAACTAGAAATCTTGAAAACGATGAAATTGATGAAGATGTTGATGAGGATACACCATATGGTGCTAGTATCTCACTTTCAAATTCAGATAATATCTTAATAAAAGGAATAAATACAAATGGTGTTTGGAAAACTTACACTATTTATGCTAGTTTCACAGAAAGTCTAACAACCCCTATAAGATTATCTTTAGGTTATACTGATGTGACTTGTATGGGTGAAGTTCTATTTGATAATCTTACAATCACAACAATGGAGCCTGAAGAATATAATGCTTCAATAGAATCTGCCGAACTTGGAACTTATGCAACATTTACAGATTATACTGCACCTGTTGACGAAGATAAAGAAGAGGCTGAACCTTGGAAAAACACCTTTAATTGGCTAATTATACCAAGTTTAGTTACTGGAATAGCAATTATAATTGCAATAGTTGGTTATTATGTTAAAAAGATTAATCTTAAAAGAAAACCAAAAATTAAGACGAATTATGATAGGCGTAAAACTCTAGATAAAGATATAGACAAGAGAGAAAAAATTGCTCTTAGAAAACAAATTATTGAAGAATTAAAGTCTGAACTTGAGTCCATTGACAAGGAAATTGAGGACTTTAATGTAATTGCAAATGAAAAACTTGAAGAAATAAAAGTTCAAATCGTATCCGAACAAGAAGAACTAAAGAAACAAAAACTAGAAATTGAGATAAGAAAGAAAGAAGCAACGGCTGAGAGAGAAAAACAACTTAAAGCATCTCCTGATTTTGTTTCTAACACTAAGGCAGAAAAGGAATATAACAACTTTATTACTAAACTTGATAGACAAGAAATGGCTATTCAAAAGAAAATTAGCGATAGAGAATTTAAACTTGCAACTGCTAAAGAATTAAATAATGAGAAACTAAATAAATATACTGCTAGACAAGAATATATAAGACTTCAAATTGCTAAAATTGAGGCTGAGATTGAAGAAATTGCTAGACAAGAAGATGAAATGTGGGCTGAATACAAAGCAGCAAAAGCAGATGCAAAACGAAGAAAAGCAGAGTATAAGGCTCAACTTAAAGCCGAGAAAGATAAAAAAGCATCAAATAGAAAAACTGCTAATACTACTAAATCCACTACTTCAAAAACTTCTAAACCTACCAAAAAATCTACTGCAAAATCTTTAGAAGAGAATGTAACAAATAGTAATTCTGAAGTTTCTAATAATTCTAATGAAAAATAATTAATTATTTAATATTAAAAAAGACATATTGTTCTTAATAAAAGAATTAATATGTCTTTTTTTACTTTTAAATTATTAGTACTTGACCTACAAAGAGTTTTTCAGTAATTAAATTATTATTTTGCATAATAATTGTTTTGTCTACACCAAATTTTTTAGATATATCATCAAGTTTTTCTAGAGGTTTAACTATATATCTTACTCCACAAATTTTCTTTACAACCACTACATCATTTTCCTCTGGATTACTATTTCCTACTATTTCGTAACCCAAAGCATAAATATCTAGCAAAGTGTTCTCTTTAGAGATTTTCTTGATAAAATATGGCGAATAATTTTTAACGCAAATTATATCATCTTCACCATTATTTATTACCACATATTTATTATCAAATAATTTGTTATCTTCTATATAAGAATTGGGTGAAATGCCTAAAATTTGGCTTAATTTCTGTATATTATCACCTTTGTTAACAAAACAAATTTCTTTCATTATATCCCCTATTATTAGTTTTTATTTTATATATTCTTATGTTATAAGAAAGTAAAAAATTACTAATAACGAATAAATAATAATTTCAATCAATATATTAAATTATGGATTGAATTTGTACAAGCCATATAACAACTAAAAGGTGGTGATATTATAAAAAAAATTCTAAAAGCAATGCTAACACTTACTGTATTTAGTGTACTTACTAGATGTTTAGGTTTTCTATATAAAATATATTTAAGTCGAATAATGACTACCACCGATTTGGGTATTTATAATCAAACAATCTCTGTATATATGGTTTTAATTACAATAGTAAGTTCAAGTATTCCCCTTACAATATCTAAAATAACTTCTCTTAATAAATCTAATAACAAAGCATATCTCACAAGTTACAGCGTTACTTCATCTTTAATAATTAGCACTTTACTTTCAATTACTTTATGTGTATTAATACTTATTTTAAAGCCTGCAATTTTATTAATTATTGGCGATAGTTTGGGTTACGAAATAATTGTTATATTAATTCCTTCAATAATTTTTATGGCTCTTTATTCTCAAATTAGAGGATACCTTTGGGGCTTGGAAAATTATTTTGCCGTAAGTATAGTAGAATTTGTTGAACAAATTTTACGAATTGCATTTTGTATGATTTTTGTAACTCTAAATATATTTCATTCCCCAGTAATTGCTGTAGGAATGGCACTTAGTATTGCTTGCGGAATTAGCACCATATATGGTTTTATATTATATTTCAAGAATGGTGGTAGACTAAAATATAGGCAAGGATTTTATAAAGATATAATTAAAAGTTCTGCACCTCTTACCGGAGTAAGATTATTAGGTAGTTTATTGCAACCTATTGTTGCAGTTTTACTTCCAATTCAACTAACTAAATTTGGTATGGAAAAATCAATGGCACTTAGTGAATTGGGAATAATTATGGGTATGAGTATGCCACTTCTTTCAATTCCATCAACGATTATTGGCGCGCTTTGTATGGTACTTATACCTAGAATTAGTAGCCACGAAGAAGATAAAAATAATATAAATAAACAAATTAATAGTTATTTACAATTTTCCATTATATGTTTATTTATGTTTATACCGATTTTTCTAGTCCTTGGTATTCCAATATGCTCATTTGTATTTGATAATATTACTGCAGGAATATATTTAACGTACTCAGCGTGGATAATTATCCCTATGGGAATTTCGCAAATAACTACATCTATTCTTAATGCACTTAATCAAGAACAAAAGACATTTGTTTATTATTTAATTAGTAGCATATTTATGATTATAATTATTCTTATAACACCTAAGTATCTTGGAATAAAAGCAATGATAATTGGAATGGGTGTAAGTAATACAATTCTTGCTGTTTTAAATCTATTTAAAATTAAAAAACTTATTGGATATAATTCGCAGATTATTTTAAAATTAACCTATCAAATTTTACTAAGTCTACCTGTAATTGTTATTACTAAATTATTATATAATTTAATTAGTAAATTTATGGGAAACTTTGTATGTTTAGCAATTTGCAGTATAACTTGTGTTTTAAGTTATATATCATTACTTTTCGTATTTAATATTTTAGACTTTAAACAAGTTAAAAATTTCTTAAATAAATTTTTTAAAAAATCCCCAACAAAAAATTAAAATTTAAAAAAGTTAATAGGAAAACCTATTAACTTTTTTAAATAGACATTATTTTTCAATTTTAGGAAGTATAGTAAATGCAGAGCACACAACCCCCACAGATAATAAAGCAATTAAGGTTTGGGTTTCAGAATAACCATTAATACATAATAACAAAACAACTAAAGCCATAATAGTTGATCCAAGTCTAAATATCAAATCAAGTATTCTAACCATTCTTTTACCCGACTTATGAGGTTTTATTAGTTCTGAAATCCTTGTTATTTCATCTCCAGATAAAGTAATCTTTCCCTCTTCTATATCTTTTAATTGATTAGCATCTAATTTTAATTGTTTAGCACATTCTTCTAAAGAATAAGAATTTTTTTCCCTATATTTAATTAAATCTTTTCTCAATTCTTCCATATTAGTTCCTCTTAATAAGTATATTTTAACAAATTTATAACATTTTTACAATTAATTATTTGTATAGTTATAAATTTTTTATACTATTATTTCTTTTATCCCTAATGATTACAAAAATTGTCCAAAGAATAATTACTATATCCATAATAAACGAAAAGTATGCAAGAGAGATTATGGCATATATTCCCCATAAAATTTTGCTTAATATACAACCAAGTCTTATAATCAGTATTTTTTCTTGCCAAATAGTATAACATACTAACATTGATGCAATCGCTGGAAATATATCCCACCAAGTTGTATATGTTATAATAGAAAATATTAAATTAACCAAAATAAAGAATACTAATATAAATATATTTAATGACTTAGTATAATAATTCCTATATCTATATACAATTAATCTAAAAATACAAATTAGACAAAGAATAAATGCAATAGTCTTGCCAAGTAATATATATTGAATTCCCGAAAAAACATTTTGAATTATGTAAAACAATATATATCTATTTTTAGTTTTTTGAGGTATACTAATTATTGAAATAAGCAAAGCACAAAATCCTAAAACTTGTGCAATTAAAAATTTTATATCCATATATCACTATATGAAAAATTTTAAAAATTTTTACATACTTATTTATCAACAATATTTTACAAAATTCTTAAAAATATGTTATTATTATATTGAATATAAACATAAAGGACAAAATAAATGGAAAAATTTGCAATATCTACCGATTCAACAAGCGATTTTCTTGCAACTGAGATTGAAGAATTGGGTTTGTATGTTGGTAAACTTAATTATACAATTAATGAAAATAATAAATTAACTGAATACTTAGATGATTTTAAAGATTTAAATGAATATACCGATTTCTATAATAAACTTAGAAAAGGCGCTGTCTCTAAAACTTCTATTCTTAATGTTCAAGCACATATAGACTTATTTACAAAAATGGCTGAAGATGGAATAAAAAATGCCCTACACATTTCTCAGGCAATGGGACTGAGTCCAACACTTGTAAATGCAGAAGAAGCAATTAAAGAAGTTAAGAAAAAATACCCAGATATTAATTATGTTGCAATCGAGAGTTCTACAACTACAGTTGCTGAAGGCAATCTAGTACGAGTTGCTCTTAAACTTAGAGAACAAGGTAAATCAATGAATGAAACAATAGACATTCTAAATGATTTAAAAATGAAAACACAACATTTCATTCTTGTTAACGACCTTATGTACTTAAAGCGTGGTGGAAGAATTAGTGGTGTAAAAGCAACACTTGGAACAATTCTCAATCTTAAACCTATTATTGAATTTACTAAAGAGGGAAAACTTGAAATTATTAGAAAAGAAAGTGGAATTAAGAAAGCAGTTCGTTCAATAATTGATGATGTAAAAAAGAATTTTACATTCCACAAAGAATTTGGAACACCTATTGTTGCTCATTGTGATAATTTAGAAGGTGCAGAAAATATAGCAAAACAAATAGAAGAAATCTTAGGAGTCAAGCCCGAGATTAGAATTGTTGGACCAATTATTGGAACACATTTAGGTCCAGATGCCATAGGATTTACATTTATTTCTAACGAACCTAGAAGGTATTAATTAAAATTGTTAAAAAAAATAACCTAGTTGAATAATTCAAGTAGG
>JBJEXU010000228.1:0-1613 GCA_051886095.1 Christensenellales bacterium
TTACCATTACATTTCTCCTAAATTTAGTATTCTCGTTAATTTATTTTTTATTAAGTTGAATTTTAAAAATTCGTTAATTTTAAATTAATTATTAAATAATAATATATTTATATATTATTTTCCTTGTAATAGTATAGATTATTATGCTTTCTCAGTCAAACAATTTTCGACATTATTTGATAAAATCTCACCTACCACCCCTGACAAAACAAAAAAAGTCCACGAAAGGACTTTGATTTGGATTATAACATTATGTAGGACTCGCATTAAACGAAGTGTCAATTCTCGGGTGGATTGCTATCGAGCAAGACGGGGTCCCGAGTACCACAAGTGGGTTCGTGACAACTTAGTTGTCAGCAGACAAAGTCTGCTAGTCCTACCATCGCTGACAAGAATACAAAAAGCCGAACACTATTTTGTGTTCGGTTTATTTGTTAATTATTGGCAGGGGTGGTAGGACTCGAACCCACAACCTACGGTTTTGGAGACCGCTACTCTACCATTGAGCCACACCCCTAAAAATTACAAGATAATTTTAATATAAATACCCGCCTATTGTCAAGTGTATTTTTTAATTATTAAAAATTATCTTGCTTTAAATTATTGTGTATATTTATGCATTTAAACTTATAATTATTTTACAACGCTATGTTTTGCAATTTCCCCTGTTGCAAGAGTATCACATCTATTATTGTACTCATTATCCGAATGACCTTTGACTTTGTTCCAAGTAACAGAATGTGGCTTTAACAACTCGATTAATTCTTGCCACAAATCAATATTTAATACAGGTTTCTTATTAGCAGTTCTCCAACCGTTATTTAACCAAGATGTAATCCAGTCATTTAGAAAGGCATTAACGACATATGCGCTATCTGAATAAATATTTAATTCAACTGGTTCTTTTAGCATTTTTAATCCTACAATTACTGCGGTAAGTTCCATTCTATTATTTGTAGTTAGTTCTTCATAGCCACTATATTCCCTACTCTTACCATTATACATAAGTATTCCACCATAGCCACCCTTGCCCGGATTTCCGCTACAAGCACCATCTGTGTACAAATCTACTTTTTTCATAAAACACCATTGTTAATTTTTAAACTTATACAAGAAAAAGTGCTTTAGCTGAGCACTTTTTCTTCAATTTATTTAGCATAGTCAACATTTCTAGTTTCTCTAATAACATTAACCTTAATTTGACCTGGATATTCCATTTCCTTTTCAATCTTCTTAGCAATATCCTTAGCCATAAACAAGGCTTGTTCATCGGTAACTTCTTCTGGTTTAACTATAATCCTAATTTCCCTACCTGCTTGGATAGCAAAACTGGTATCAACACCTTTAAAGCCATTTGCAATTTCTTCAAGTTGGGTAAGTCTTTTAATATAAGCCTCAAGACTTTCCCTTCTAGCACCCGGTCTAGAACTAGATATAGCATCAGCAGTTTGAACAAGTATAGCCTCAAGGCTTTCATACTCAATTCCGCCGTGATGGGCAGCAATACAATGTATAACCTCTTTGCTTTCCTTATACTTAGTAGCCAAATCTACACCAATACTAATATGTGTACCTTCGGTTTCGTGGTCAATCGCCTTACCAATATCGTGAAG
>JBJEXU010000229.1:0-1609 GCA_051886095.1 Christensenellales bacterium
ATTATTAAATTGAATTGTTTGACTACCTAATTTTTTTCCCATTCATACACCTTATAAAAATAAATATATAATTCCAACAATAATAGATATAACAGTTCCGCAAACAATTACCGGTCCTGCAACTGTAAACATCTTAACACAAAGACCAAATATAATTCCTTCCTTCTTAAATTCAATAGCAGGACTTGTAATAGAATTAGAAAAACCAGTTATTGGAACAATAGAACCAGCACCAGCAAATACCCCTATTTTATCGTATACACCTAATCCAGTTAAAAAACTTGCAATAAATATAAGTATAATTAACATCCAACCAGTAGCAGCATCAACACTCATTGTAGGAAAAATTGCCATAAGGGCATCTTGAATACCTTGACCAATCATACAAATAACACCTCCAACTAAATATGCATATATAAGAGTTGGAAAATTCTTGGTCAATGGTTTTTTACTATCCACATAAGCATTATATTTTTTATTTCTTTCTTCTACATTCATATCTACCCTCCAAGCATTATTTTAATATTTTCACAATATGAAAAAAATTAAACTAAAAATTTTAATTTTAGATAAATATTTTTTTTGCTTTTATACAAACTACAATTAGAAATAATTTTAGGAGATGAATATGAAAAAATTATTAATAACTCTAACAAGCATATTTTTAATCTGCATCATACTATTGGGCTGTGGAGAAACCAATGCATCAATTGAAACCGGTAAAGCGTTAAATAAAAATTTAAATTTGCTTTCAAATACAATTAATAGATTAGATACTATAGATAATGAATATCTAGTTAATAATGACTTATATTCTTTAAATCAAATCAATGCATCGAATATGCCAACACCTTATAGAACTGAAAAAACAAAATTAGCCAGTTCATATAATGTTATAATCAACGACACAAATCAAGATTTAAACTCAGCAATTCAAGACAGTTTAAAAGAAGCATTAAAAAACGAAATAGTAAATAGACTATTCTGCGACCAAAATGGTAATTGTAAATTATGCGGTAGTACTTTTACTTGTGATGAAAATGGTAATTGTACTAAGTGTAACCAATCAATTATTTGTGATGAAAATGGCAACTGCACATCTTGTGGAAACAAATTAATTTTGGACAATAATAACAACTGCAATTCCTGTAATTCATCTTGTGTTTCTAGTGGCAATAACACCTGCATAAATTCTAATACTTTATCAAAATTACAACAAATATCTAATCATAATAGTGAATTAAAAGTTCAATTATTAGGTTTAAACAATACCGATGATACTGACAATAATAATGTAAATAATGATAATAACATAAATGATATTGACAATAAATTACTTTTAGATACTAAAAACGATATTAATACATTGGATACAAATAATAACAATAATTCTTTATTATTAGATGAAAGTTCCAACAACAATATTTATAATAATCAAAATAATTTAAACGAAACAGATAATGTAATAACTAATAATGAAGATAATTCAACATCAGCAAATGAGAATATTGATATTTCTGATAATATTGATATTTCTGATAATATTGATATATCTGATAATATTGAAAATTCCGATGTTAACAATTCTAATTCAAATATTAAATTTTAT
>JBJEXU010000230.1:0-1606 GCA_051886095.1 Christensenellales bacterium
ATCACTAGGAACAATACCCGTTTCAATAAATCTACTATTTTGATACATAACTTCAATATCGCTATACTCAATTGATTTCCATATTTTATCTTGACAAACTAAAATGATATCAGGTAAAAACATTATTTCTTTATTTTGTATTTTAAGTGTTTTTAATTCTAAATCTGTATCTATATAATCAACTTTTTTACCAATTTTTACATTTGCAGAAGTAGATAATAAACTTCTTGCACCTGCTTGGTTTTTATAATCGCAATTTGCAGATACTGCTGTTATTTCACATAGTTTACCATTAGACATCAACTCATCAAGTCCATTTAATAAATTGTTATATTTTTGTTCTTTGTCTTTATTTTCAGAAAAATCATAATCTAAATCAATTGATATCTTTTTAGGCAGTAAACAAAACCAAACAATTAAACCAATAAATGGAATCAATGCTAATGCACTTTCAGTAAGATAACAAAAAGAGAGAAAAGCACCTATACCTATCCATATCTTTTTTGTTTTATTTTTACGATTTTGAGTATAAGCATCGTTAAGTTTATCAACTAATTCATTTTGTTTGCTTTGCACTAAATTGCTTTCGATTTTATTTTCTTCATTTTGAATATTTGAAATTTCTTGTGGATTATAATTATTGCTATTATTAGATTTTTTTTTAGAATTTGACCAATCCTTTGAATAAGATATTCCAGTTCCACGAATAGAAGAAGTAATACGATTTCCACCATTTGCTTTTTTTGTGTATCTTAAACCAGCATCTCCAAAACTATAACCAATTCCTGTTTTACTAAAATTGATTCTAAAACCACCTAAATTAATACTTTTTCTAAATCTCCAACCCATACTTACTCCTTTGTATATTTTCATTATAACATAATAATTTGAAATTTGTATCAATAAATAAAAAATTTTAATATTTTAATTGGCAGTTAAACGTGTGCTTGTCATATACAAGTGTTCTCGCTTCGCCCGAACAGACAAGCATACGCCTATGAACTAAATTAAAGCAGACAAAAAGCGAAAGTGCTGGTAAATGTATCACACTTTCGCTTTTTGTATTTCTATACAATGGCTAATTTATTCCATGGTATACTTGATCATAGTCTCTGAAATGAGATTTTTTTGACGATTAAGACAGAGAAACGATAATTATGCTATTTATTTGTTTTTCGTTTCTCTGTCTTTTGATATTATGTTCTCATTTCTTCGCTTGTCAAGTACCTTTCACGGCATAAAGTAGCTAAAAAAAGATTAGAACATTTCTGCTCTAATCTTTATAATTATTTCGCAAGTTTCAAATTACTTAAACTAAAGCCTGTGCATTTTTTATTCAATAATTGTTAGATAAGGAAGATGTGTGTTAAAGTTCAGCAAAAAAATTACTGTGTGCAATTTTCAAAGTGAAATTATGGCGAGGGAAACTTTTCAAAAATATATTATAAAAGATATTTTATCATATCCAAAAGACCGATTAAATATTATATATTAAGGCTTATCCACATTATGATAACATTTGTGGATAACTTATTTTTTGAAAAGGTAAAAAAATAGAATGGTATTTCACAACAAAACCGCCCAAGAGGTGCTGTTATATCTCAAC
>JBJEXU010000231.1:0-1606 GCA_051886095.1 Christensenellales bacterium
AAAGAACATTGACTCTACTAATCAAACTGTGACATTTGATTTAACCTCGACTAGTGCTGATAATAGACTTAAGATAGTTTTAACACCAACTGTTAATGAAGGATATGAGTTAAAAGGTTGGAAAATAGGTGATAAAACTCGTGATCCTGGTTATATTTCTACTGATGGTACTATTTTGATTTCTAGCACAAATGTTCTAACCATCGTTATGGACCAGACTCAATTTACATACGATGCTAATTATGTTACAAATGCAAATTATTATCCTGTCGCATATGAGATTAAAACATATGGTCCTAGTAGTGAATCTGACAATAGAACTGGTATATATAATACATCTGCTTCAATGCAAATTATCGGTCAAGGTACACTAGTAATCGAAGATAAATATAATGGTACAGTTCAGAAGACTTATACCCTTACTAATACTTCCTCTACTGGAAAAACTGCTAACATAACTAATCTTGAGTTGTATTACTTTGGTAATTATTCTGCAACTCTTACTCCTTTAGTAGATACTGATATTGAATTTGTAATTCAATCGTTTGAAGTTAATGGAACTAGTGTCGATATATCGGCAGGTTCTGAGACCAGTATATTTACTGGTAGTACTAATATTGGTAAAGCATTTACTGTAGTTGCCGAAACTGTTGCGATAAATTCATATACATCAAGTAATGTAAATTATAGATATATTGATTTAAACACTAGTGATAATAATTTAATTACTTATGATACAACCATTGATGTTCCTTCTGCCACTGAAGTGGACGCTGTATATAAGTTTACATATACCGATGCTAATGCATCACAATATATTTGGGCATATATTAAAATATCTGTTACTTATGGCGATAATACATTTGAATATTATATAACCAATATAGTTAAAGATATTAATCAAAGTTTAGAAGGTGATGACGATCAAGATTCACTAAGTGTATTAGATGGAACAAATTCGTGTTCGACTATTCAGAGCATTGATTTGACTTGGACTAGTGATAGCACTAATAATGGCTTAGTAACTATTAAAATATTAAATGACAATATTAATAGTAATTTCTATAATAAGAGTGATTTTTATATTCAACCTGCTACTTTTACTCTAAGTGGTTTATTAATTGAGAGACCTAAAGTGGTTACTGTCACTCCAGAAGATTCGACAGGTACTAGAACAATTAGCAATGGTATTTCTGCTAAATACATTAGAGCAGGATTTAATGGAACTGGTACTTATGGAACCGTAACTGCTTATAATTTGACTTCAATTACAACTACAGAGACTGGTACAGGAATAGAAAATATTGATGGTATTAATTTTAAGACGTTTACTCTTGGTTCTCTTTGTGAGATTACCCATATTGCTCTTGGAAAAGGTACACCTTATGAAGTTGTAGAAATTTCACCAGATGGAAGTAATTGGTATACAGTACTTGATACTTTTGGCGGTGATAGCACTAATTCTGAAGATTCTACTTATACAATCTCTTTTGTGTCTACTGAATTCCGTCAGAATGCTTCTTATGTATCGGATATGAGTGTTACTAGTGCTATTGCTTATCCTTTGCTAGGTGGAGATAAAAATGTTTTGAGAATGGTACCTGGT
>JBJEXU010000232.1:0-1604 GCA_051886095.1 Christensenellales bacterium
CAGCGTGTTCCCATCGGGAAATAGCATTATCGGAATAATTAATCTTCTCAGCGAGTTCATTCTGGGTAAGATTATTCTTTTTCCTAAGGGTTATTAAGTTGTTGGCAATTATTTGTTTTATGTCTTTCATTTTTAAACCGCTAACTTAAAAATTTGATTCTTTGAATATTTATTATTGTGAAAGTAATATTGGCTATAACCAATACACTTAAAATATATTTTATTATACAATTTTTCAAAGTAATTTCAAAATGTTTTTTTATTAAAAAATCTAGCATTAGAAATTTTCTATGCTAGATAATTTTTATAAATATTTAATTAATTTTGCTCGCTTTGATTGTCTTTATTTAGTTCAGATTGCGTATTCTTATTAGCAAAATCTTCTGACGCTTCAACTTTGTCTAACTGTTCTTTATTATTTTCAGTTTTTTCATCGGTCATTTCTTTCTCAATAGTGAATTCGTCTGCGCCCTCAGTAGCCATTGCTTTCTTTCGTTTTAAACCCTCTTGTTTTTTTTCTTCTTTCTTCTCTTCTTTATATTCATTATACTCTTTATTGGCTTTCTTAAATGATACAACGAATTTGCCTTTATTTGTAATAAAGTTAGCAATTACAATTAGGCTTGCAACTCCTACAAGGGTGTAAATTAGCCTACTAAAAATATTGCTTTGTGAACCAAATATTCCTGCAACGAAATCAAATTGAAGTATACCAATACAAAACCAATTAATCGAACCAATACAAACTAATATAAATGATATAAGTGATAACATATTTTTTCCTCCAAATAAATTGTTATATTATATTTTGTTCAGTTTAAATTTAATTATGTAATTTATTTTAACTTTTCAAATTTTCGTTAATAATTTTAAATTTTTTAATTTTAAATATAACGGAAACTAGGCATTTTTTATTTTAATTCCCACAAAACGGGAATTTAAAAAAGTCATTCCCTTTTTGCGAATTTAAGTGGGGAAATATATTATAATAATTGGCTTGAAAATAAAATATAAATAAGTTATAGTTTAGTTAGACTTGAATTCTTAGTAATGCTTTATTGTTTATTAAGAATGAAAGTTTTTTATAAGGAGAAATTTAAAATATGAAAAATTTAAAAAATATACAATTAGCAAAATTAAAAATGAAAGAAATCCCTATCTTTTTTGCTACTGATAATAATTATTTGCCTTTTTTAGATGTGACAATAAGGTCTATGAAAGTTAAAGCATCTAGGAAATATAAATATGTAATTAATGTATTAAATACAGGTTTAGACGAGGAACGAACAAAACTTGTAAAATTACTAGAAGACAGAAATTTTCAAATAAACTTTGTTAATGTCTCAAGTTTTGTAGAGCCAATTAAAAATAAATTAAAGAACCTATATCATTTTAGTTTGGCGACTTGGTATAGATTATTTATTCAAGAAATGTTTCCACAGTATGACAAAGTACTATATTTAGATTGTGATATAATTATTCTTGAAGATATTTCTAAACTATATAATATTCAATTAGGCGATAATTTGTTAGGTGCAGCAAGATGTCATATTGTTAGTGATAATCCAATTTTTGGTGAATATGCCGAATTATTCTGCGGTGTT
>JBJEXU010000233.1:0-1597 GCA_051886095.1 Christensenellales bacterium
GATAAGAATAAACATACAGATTAAAACAGTTAAAGCATTAAAGATAAGTACGTCGACTCTATCCATAACTCCACCGTGACCAGGAAAAATAGTTCCATAGTCCTTAACTCTAGCACTTCTTTTTAATGCACTAGCGATAATATCACCTATTTGACCAATTATTGAAACAACCATTCCAATTACAAGGAATTGCCACCAAGAAAGTTCCATAAAAGAAACCATTTCTTTAAATACTGTATTCAATGTAAATAAATAATATGTTAATAATCCACTTACTGCACCAAAAACAAAACCACCTATAGCACCACTAATAGTTTTATTTGGACTAATAAGCGGGCATAATTTAGGTCCTTTAACAAGAGAGCCTGTAACCATAGCCATACTATCAGTAAGTATAGTTACGACAAAAGTATAAACTAAGAAAAATATTACTAATAGATTAGTATCAGTTATGCCAGTAGAATCAACAAATGCAAAGTCAAAAAAGTGATTTATAAGAAAAAAACTAGCAAATAATAATGCAGGATAAATCATTACAAATGTTGAGTTCATACATTTGTCAAAAGCATATCTAGAATTAGATAATTCGGTTATTCCATACTTATTCTTTTCAACAACAGTTTGTTTTCGTAAGATAATTGTATATAAGAAATTTATTAAGAAAAGAGCCAAAATTATAATTATAAAATAAAGAACAAAATAATACCAAGGTCTTTCATTAATAATTCCAACAGACATTGCTATATAAAGTATTGCAGGAAAAGAACCAATAAAAATAATGTTAGTATATATTTTTTTTCTTTCCAACGTTCTAGAAACTTCAACACAACCCATTATTGCAAGAACACCAATAAACAAATCAAATGCATAAGGAGTGTATCTTACTGTAAATAGAAATAATGCTTCAACAAGCAATATAATGCTTCCAGTAATTAATCTTTTTTTCATCAAATTGCTCCTAAATTTCCATTATTTCTTTTTCTTTAGCAGAACTAATTTTATCGATGCTTGAGATTGTATCATCAAGCATTTTCTGAACATCTTTCTCCAGTCTAGACATATCGTCTTCGGTTATAGAACTATCTTTCTTCATTTTCTTAAATACATCAAGAACATCTCTTCTAGCATTTCTACAAACAACTTTAGCATTCTCAGTATATTTGTTTACATCTTTAACTAGTTCTTTTCTTCTTTCTTCAGTTAATTGTGGGAATACAAGCCTAATAACCCTTCCATCATCACTAGGATTAAGACCCAAATTAGCAGATTCAATCGCCTTTGAAACTGCTTTAAGCATAGAATTATCCCAAAGTGATACTAGTATCATTCTAGCCTCAGGAACAGAAATTGTAGCCATCTGACTAATTGGAGTCATTGTGCCATAATAATCAACCATAATTCTTTCAATAATCTTTGGATTTGCTCTTCCTGCCCTAATTTGTAAAAGTTCATCACTATGATGAGAAACCGCCTTCTTTAAATCATCTTGATATTCTTCTAAATACATATCAATTTCTTCAGTGTACATAACTTACCATCCTACTATTAAAATTATATACTATTTTGATTATGTGATTTTTAAATAATTTTAATTTTT
>JBJEXU010000234.1:0-5984 GCA_051886095.1 Christensenellales bacterium
TCATCTATCTCTCCTGAGATAAATACAATCCTATCTTCAAGAAGCCTACTATATATATCGTAACTTCTCTCCCCATTTCCCGTTTGGTCAACAACATAAGGTATTAACATTTATATCTCCTAAAATAATTCAATTATAAAATTATTTATTGTTCTCTACTAAAAATTCAAGAAGTTTATTCATTAAAATTTCATTTTTAATGTAATTTAATCTTTCGTCAGTAATAGTAGATTTATACTCTTCAGCAGTTTTATTTGCTCTTAATGCTACTTTTTCAATATATTCATCGACATCTTTTTCCAAAACATCAATTTTTTCGGCTTTTAATATTTCTTGTAGAGCAAGTCTGATTTTTACACTCTTCTCAGCCTCTGCCTTTCTCTCGTTTCTAATATTTTCAACTGTAGTACCTAAATACTTAGCATAAGCCTCTAATGTTGCACCTTGATACATAAGCCTATACTCCATATCTTGCATCATTGCATCAAGTTCTCTAGAAACCATAATTTCAGGAACTTCTACTTCCATTCCTTCAACTATCTTATTTAAAATTTCGTTCTCTGTCTGAACTTTAGCATCTTCTGTTGCGTGCTCACCTAAGTGTTCTTTAATATGGTCTTTATATTCTTGTAATGTTTCAAATTCACTAACATTGCTAGCAAACTCATCGTTAATTTCTGGTAATTCTTTAGTTTTAACAGCATTAACCTTACATTCAAATTTAGCATCTTTTCCTGCTAAATTATCCACGTGGTAATTCTCTGGGAATTTAACCAAAACATCTTTAGTATCCCCAGCCTTTAATCCAATAAGTTGGTCTTCAAAGTTATCAATAAAACTATGACTTCCTATTTCTAAATCAAAGCCTTCTGCTGTGCCACCTTCAAAATATTGACCATCAACACTACCCTTAAAATCGATATTAGCGACATCACCCTTATCTACAGTTCCGTCTTTCTCTACAAGTCTTGTGTTCTGAAGTTGAACCCTATTTAGTTCTGCATCAACATCAGCATCAGTAATTTCCTTAGGTGCAACATTCACTTTAAGTCCTGTATATTTTCCTAATTTAACTTCTGGCTTAACTGGAATCTCAGCAACAAGTGTAATACCTGTTTTATCTAGTTTAGTAACTCTTAAATCTGGACTATCTATTGGGTCAATAGTGGTTTCAGTTTTAAGTATTTCAATATAATGTCTGTTAAATCCTTCAGATATAGCATCTTCAAAGAACACCTCAGTTCCATACAATTTTTCAATCATTTTTCTAGGTGCTTTTCCCTGTCTGAAGCCTTCTACTTTATATTTACTTTTGTTTTTATTATAAGACTCCTCTACCAAACTCTCCCATTCTTCATAGTCAAGGTCTAGAGTAAGTTGCATATTTTTGTTTTCAAGTTTTTTTACTTCGTATTTCATTAAATTTTCTCCTTAAATAATATATACATCTAACTTTGCTATTATACCACAAGTCTGCATTCATTGCAACTTATAGTGTCACATTTGCTTGTTAAAAAATCAAAGAAAAAACACTAAAAAACAAGACAATTCCAAGTATTATTAATGTTACTCCGATAAAACGATTATTTTTAGCATTTCTTTCGGTTTTTTTACGCAAAGCAATTCTTTGTTCTTCAGTATAAGGTAACTGGTTATAAATTTCTTGAGAAATAAAACTATATTTAACTGCACGCAATATTTTAATTCCCCACACGATAAAAAATACACCTTCAAGTGTAAAGAATAATCCTACAACCACAGCGCCAAGGAAAGATAATGCATAACAGATAATTGCAAGCACTTGAATAATAATTAAAGTAATATTGAATTTGTCTTTAATAAATTTTAGAAATTTCTCTTTCATAATAAATATAATAGCACAATTAAATAAAATAATAAAATATTTAAAAGCAAAAAAACTTGTATTCAATTAAGAATACAAGTTTAAATAATTATATAACCATAAGTACTACAATTAAAACAACACAAATTATCCAAATTAGATAATAAGCCCAATGTCTACGACTTACAGCAAAATAGAATGCCGAAATAGCAGTAACTGTATATGCAAGAATTTCTGCAACAGTTCTAAACGCACCAGCAATAGAGCCAACACCTATTTTTCCAACTAGTAATGCAACACCTATACAAAATATTGCTACATAAGCAAGTAGATTAATTAAATTTCTCCAATTCCAATTAGAAGTATTTTTTGCCATTTTATCCCCCAAAATCTTTTATTTTATATTTTATTCTATCACCTTTATTTAAGTTTTACAACATTATATTTAAATTAAACTTTATTTTTTTGATTATTTTTTTCAAGAGTATTGATAACATTTTTAAAATAATCGGGCAAATCACACTCAAAAACCATTTCTTTGAGTGTAGTTGGATGTGTAAGAATTAATTTCTTAGCGTGAAGTAATTGCCCGTCTAGTTTGAATTTACATTTATTTGAATTATATAATTTATCTCCAACTATTGGATGATGAAGATATGCACTATGCACCCTTATTTGATGGGTTCTTCCCGTTTTTAATTCAAATTCAAGCAGAGTGTAATTGCCATAAGTTTTAATCACTCTATAAATAGTATGTGCCACTTTCCCCTTTTCAACAACCGCCATCTTAAGCCTATTTTTAGGGTCACGACCAATATTAGTTATAATTTCACCATCTTGTTTAACAACGCCCTCCACTAAAGCCAAATAAATTCTTCTACAAGTCTTATTTGCAATTTGTTCGCTTAAACTTACGTGTGCTTTATCATTTTTAGCCACAACCAATAGTCCAGATGTGTCTTTATCAAGTCTATGAACAATCCCCGGCCTTATAACTCCATTAATAGAACTTAGGCTATCAAGTTTATACATAAGAGCATTCACAAGGGTATTATCATAATTTTTAACTGCTGGGTGAACAACCATTCCTTGAGGTTTATTAATAACCGCAAGGTCACTATCTTCATAAATTATTTCAATGGGTATATCTTGTGGCTCACTAGATAATACTTTTTCTACAACCTCACCCATTTCTATTTTATCTTCTAATTTAAGTAAATATCCCGCCTTAACCACCTTATCATTAACTAGCACAATCCCATCATCTATCCAATGTTTAATATGCGACCTTGTTTTATCGGGATAATTTTTAATGAGAAATTTATCTAATCTTAATCCCACATCTTCATTATTTACCATCAACTGCATTATCTTTACTTTTTCCTTTCTTCTCTTTAGCGTCTTTAACCATACTTATTATTAAATAAATTGCAAAACAAATTATTCCAAAAGTTATAAACATATCGGCAAAATTAAAAACAAAATTAAAATATTTGATATTAATAAAATCTCTAACATATCCTAAGAATATTCTATCTACCAAATTACCAAATGCACCAGATAGTATTAGACCAACACCACAAATATACCAGCCATTATTAGAATGATTGAATATATCATAAAGCAAAAATCCAATTATAAATACAATAGAAATTAGAATTAGTATCCAAGTTCTACCGCCAAACATTCCGTATGCCGCACCAGTATTCTCAACATAAGTAAACTTTAATAGACTAGGAATTAAAACAATTTCTCCATTTAAAAGAATATTAGCAAAAATAATCTTAGTAATTAAATCAATTACAACTCCCACTACAATTATAGATATTAATAAAATATAACTATTTCTTTTCTTCATAAAATTCCTTAGTAGTAATTAATATTTTTAGTTTACTACAAAAGCATTTAAAACACAATTATTTTTCTAGTTACAACAACGACAAAAAACATTTAAATACATAATTTGCTAAATTTATTAAAGTAAAAAACAATTAAAATTATTTATTTAACTCATTAAATAAATCGTATTTAATCCTAACAATACTTGATATAGAATATTTAAGACTATAATTAGTCGAACTATTATCAATGGTTTTAATTATTGCTTGGTCAAGAAGTTCATCTGATTTAATAAGTGCCGATTGAACTTTAGAAAGCACCCCTGCCTCTTTGTTAATTAAATTCTGAATATTAATGATTGTGGCTTTTACTTCACCTCTAGTTTCGCTTAGCCCACTACTAACCGCAAGATGTGTAATTTCGCCCTTGTCAAATTTTATTGAATAGTTATAAAGTGTATTGTAAATAGTATCAAATGTACTCATTGCTTGCTTAATAGTTCCCATATCTGAATTTTGATACATACTAAAATCAAGTGTAAGTTTAGGGAAAGCGATTTCTTTTATAGCAACTTTATAATTGCTAGTTTTTAAATTATCTAAGACTTTAAGCGCGTCATCATTGCTAGAATAAATATTACCCATTACAAAGTAATTTTCATCTACCCAGACATATCCACTAGCACCCTGAATAGTTGCACCTAAAGCAACCTTTTCCGCCTCGTCCATAGACGAATATTCACCTAAAGTTACAGCATACATTTTAGAACTATCAATCTTTAGTTTAGTATCGCCATAAACCATAAAAGCACCTAATTTGCCCACAGTTAGTGCAGAACTTAAAGTAGATGCAATACCAAAACACCCGAGCAATGTAAGCACCAAAAGAAAAATTATAACAAACGATTTTAACCTTTGTTTAAAGGGCTTTTTTATTATTTTTATATCATCATAATAATTAATTTTTGACATAAAATTTGCTTTTCCTTTATTCGACTATGATATATTAAAATTGTCTTATATTGCATAGATTAATCATTTTAAATAAAAATGAATTTGCTTTAAAAACGAGCATATTAGAAGTCTATAAGTCTTTAATATAATTCCTACAATAATTACTAAAAATCATATAAACACTATTTTTTAAAATGTATTCTCCCATTGCAAAAAATATTCTTTTGAATAGTAATCTTATAATATTTTTGCAATTTGCATTTTTAAACAAATAAGTACCCAATAAGACACAAAATTCTTCTAATAAAACTCCCCACAAAATTATTTATGCAATAGAATATATATATTAAATTAAGGAGCAGAAAATGAAAATAAAACCATTATTTGATAGAGTTGTAGTAAAACCAATTAAAGAAAAACCCGAAAAAATCGGCAACATTATTCTTCCAGAAAGTACTAAGCACCCCGAAATAAGCGAAGTTATAGCCTTAGGTGTTGGCGAAATTGATGGCAAAAAAGTAAATTTTGAAGTAAAAATAGGCGACCGAGTTATATTTAATAAATTCAGCGGGAACGACTTTAAAATAGACAACGAAATTTACACAATTATTAAAGAAAAAGATATTCTAGCAATTATAGAGAAATAAGGAGAAACACATATGTCAAAACAAATTTTATTAGGCTTTGATGCCCTTAAAAAACTTGAAAGCGGAGTAAAAAAATTATCCAGTGCAGTTAAAATAACACTTGGACCAAAAGGAAGAAATGTAGTTCTTGATAGAAAATTTACTACACCACTTATTACTAACGATGGCGTTACTATTGCTAAAGAAATTACCCTTCCCGACCCCTATGAAAATATGGGAGCAAATCTTATTAAAGAAGTTAGTATCAAGACAAACGAGGTAGCAGGAGATGGTACGACTACTGCGTGTATACTTGCCGAGAGCATTGTCACCGAAGGTGTTAAGAACTACACCGCAGGTGCTAATCCAATCATTCTAAAGAAAGGTATTCAGAAAGCAATTAACACAGTTACCGAACATCTGAAAGAAATATCTACACCAGTTTCTAGTAGCAAGGAAATTTACCAAGTAGCATCAATTAGTGCAGGAGATGAAGAAATTGGAAGATTAATTGCTGAAGGCTTTGAAAAAGTTGGCAAAGATGGAGTTATTACCGTACAAGAAAGCAAAACATTAAAAACCGAACTTAAAATTGTTGAAGGAATGCAATTTGATAGAGGTTATCTATCCCCTTATATGGTTAATAATACTGAGAAAATGGAGTGCAATTTAACCGATTGCTATATATTAATTACCGATAAGAAAATTAAAAATCTTAACGAG
>JBJEXU010000235.1:0-1581 GCA_051886095.1 Christensenellales bacterium
ATAAAAATTTCTTCATAAATCTTACACTCCGTATCCTAAAACATTTAATATATTAATTACAGGTGTTTGAGCACTTTCTGCAATTTCACTTAAACTATTATTAATATTCTCAGCCATTTGTTTTTTCTTAAGATGTTTGCAGTTAAAAACTTCGTTAAGAACATCTCTATGTTTATTAAATAATTTGTTATAACTACTTAAGAAATCATATTCACTATATTTTTCTGTAAAAATAGTAGTGCCATTGTTAAACTCTCTAATTCTAGTCATTACAATATGCAAATCGTGTGCATAATCGTTCTCTAGAATTGGTTGCACAGATGTAGATACTTGTAATGCTCTAGCAAAAGCATCAAATAAAGCAGAAGATGTATCAATAATAATGTTATCTGAATAGACACTAACATCTAGATATTCTAGTAAAGAAATAATTAAATTTGCCGAAGCGTTAAGTGTTTCTCTATATTTGTAATAGAATGTATTATATCTACCTTTTAATCCTACAAAATCATTCTCTTCACCTTGAATATAATTCTGAAACTTAATAAGTTCTTCTACATTGCTATTTAAATCTTTTAGTTTATCTATATATTTATTAATCTTATCTTTAAGCGAAGAAAGAGATTTACCATTTACTTTATCAGATTTAGTATAAGGCAATAAATACTCTAAAATATCGTCAATCATATTATCGGTTACAAGATAGGAATCATATATATATGCAACATCACCATCTCCATATCCTGTTATCTTCTCACTACTAAGACAAATATTTCTAAGTCTATAAATTTCTTTACCTATATCTGTAGAATTATCAATAATCTTACTGCTATCTCCATTATAATAATTCATAGTACTAAGGTCTAATAGTTTCTCTTCTATGCCAAGAGATTCTTTATAGTCAATTAGTTCAGCAGTTTTATTATATGCTTGAACTTCATCCTTCTCTTTTATAAAGAAAGCCCAAACTGCAAAGCCTAATACTAATACAATACACACTGCAATAATTATCTTAACCCAAAACTTCATTGGCTCTAGACTCCTTTGTATATTTAATATTATATTTCATTATTAATACTAACACACGCATATTTTTTAGTCAAATAAATACTAATTTAGTATTCTACTTTTTTTAGATAAAGTCCTAAAGAAGGCATTGTTCTACCCGCTTTTGACCTATCTTGATTTTTAATAATCTCTGAAACATAATTTATAGGTATTCTACCTCTACCCACTTCAACTAAAGTACCCATAATTATTCGTACCATATTATAAAGAAAGCCATTGCCAGTGATTACCAATTTATATAGTTTTTCGTTTATATCAATAATTTCGATGTTATAAATTGTTCGGACTTTATCTACAACATTTGTATTGCTAGCACAGAAAGCCGAAAAATTATGCTCTCCCTTAAAATATTCACACGCATCTTTCATAAGTTCGATATTAACATTATATCCAATATGAGTTGCAAATTTATCATATACAGGTATATTATCATTACCCACATAAAAAAGATACTCGTATGTTTTTTTCTTAGAAGTAAATCTTGCGTGGAAATTATTATCTACTTGAGTAATT
>JBJEXU010000236.1:0-1578 GCA_051886095.1 Christensenellales bacterium
CGAAGACCACATTGGTGCTATTCCATATGTACTTCAAGAATTGTCTGGAGTTCCAGTATTTGCAAGTAAACTTGCTGTTGCACTTATTGAAAATAAATTAAAGGAATATAAAAAAATTAAGTGTAAACCTACTGCTGTAAAAAATGGACAAATTATTAAATTAGGTAGTTTTCAGATAGAGTTTGTTAAAGTTACACATAGTATTAGTGGTTCTATGGCGCTTGCTATAACAACTCCAGTAGGTGTGTATTTCCATACAGGCGACTATAAATTAGATTATACTCCAATTGATGGCGAACCTATGAATTTAATAAGACTTGCTGAAATTGGAAGAAAGGGAGTTCTTTTACTTACTGCGGATAGTACTAACGCAGAGCGTCCTGGTTTTAGTATGAGTGAAAGAAAAGTAGGGATAACTCTAGATAATTTATTTATTCAGAACCAAACTAAAAGAATAATAATTGCTACATTTGCAAGTAATGTGCATAGAATTCAACAAATTCTTAATATTTGTGAAAAATACAATAGAAAAATTGTATTTACAGGTAGAAGTATGTTAAATATATGTGAAACTGCTTCTAAAATTGGTGAACTTAAATTTAATAGAGAATTAATTGTTGATGTAAATAATATTGATAAGTACAAAGACGAACAAATTTGTATTCTTTGCACGGGTAGTCAAGGTGAAGAAAATAGTGCTCTTACTAGAATGGCTAACGGTGAGTTTAATAAAATTGAAATTGGTTCAAATGATTATGTAATATTTTCGTCATCTGCTATTCCTGGTAATGAAACAGAGATTAATAATGTAATCAATCTATTGTATTCAAAAGGTGCTTCGGTTATATATGAGTCGCTTGCAGAGGTTCATGTAAGTGGTCATGCATATCAAGAGGAAATTAAAACTCTTCATACTCTTTTAAAACCTAAATTTTTTATCCCAGTTCATGGTGAATATAGACATCTAAGAGCACAATCAAATATTGCTAAAGATTTGGGTATGAATGATAGAAATATAATTATACCTGAGATTGGTGACACAATTACAATAACTAAAGGAAATATTAAAAAGACGGGAACTATTCCTAGTGGTATTAAATTAGTAGATGGTTATGAAATTAGTGATGCGGGTGGTATTGTTCAGAAAGATAGAATGCAACTTGCAAGTGAGGGTGTTTGTATAGTTACTATTACTATTTCAAATAAAAATTGGTCTTTAACTTCTAAACCAGATATTTATACAAGAGGTTTTGTTTATATAAAAGACAATGAAGATGTGATAAACGAGGCAAAAGATTTGGTTTTAAATCAAGTTATTTCGTCTAACTTTAAAACTCAAGATTGGGCTACTATTAAAAACACCTTAAAGAAAAATTTGCAAATATCTTAAATAAGATTATTGTGAATTCCTTAAATTCGAAAAAATAATTGACTTTTGCAGGGTTTTTTCTGAAAAATGTGAGTTTTTTCAGAGAAACCCTGTTTGATTTTTTAAAGAGTTATATAAAGAAAGAGCATTAAATTGTATAATATTTTTATGAAAAATTTCGTGGTTTTAGATTTAGATGGAACAATAGT
>JBJEXU010000237.1:0-5895 GCA_051886095.1 Christensenellales bacterium
TTTTAGCATTTATATCAATTTTTGAGATAATAGTTTCTAAAAATTCCTTTATATTCAGACAACAGAACCTCATGAAAATGTTGCATAAGAAAATCAGAAAATCCATGATCAGATATAGCAGAATTTCCTCTTGAATTTTTATGGTTAATTTTTTATATTCTTTAGGTGTAATCTATTTTAAAAATTTTAATTTTTCAGAAAGTATTTCGCTTGCTTTTTGAATAATCTCTTTAGTTGCTTTAACTCCTTTAAATTCTTCAAAATCAGAAAATTTAAAAGGTTTACCTATAAGCAAAGTATTAAAAGATAATACTCGAGGTTTTTTCTTAAAAATTGCTGGAACAACATAGCAATCTGTTTTAAGTGCAAAAGTTGCCACTCCATCTTTCAAATTATTTAAGTCACCAGCATTCCCCCTTGTTCCCTCTGGGAAAATAACTAAATGTTTGTTATTTTTTAAATGTGTTAATGATGTTTTTACTGCAGTTATATCATTTCCACCCCTATTAACAGGATAAGCACCAAGTTTGCGGAGAAACCAATTTGTAAATTTAGTTTTAAACAAACTACTTTTAGCCATTAATTTGAAATTAGGATTAACTCTCACCTTAAGCACAATAGGGTCATTCAAACTTTGATGATTAGTTGCAAAAATTGTGGCTTTTTTCTTAGTTAATTTATAATATTTACGACCTATTACTCTAGTTGGCAATAATATAAATATAAACGGTGCAAGAATAATCCAAAGAATCCAATATAACATTATTTAATTTCTCCTTTTATTATTCCTATCATTAAATCAACCTCTTGCTCAATAGTCATTTCAGAATTATCTATGTGAATTGTGCCTTCAGTTAAAATTAGCGGAGATAATTCTCTATGAATATCTCTTCTATCTCTTTCTTCTAAGTATGCCTTAACCTCTTCAAGGGTTATTTTCTCTCCCTTTTTTATTAAATCATCATACCTTCTTTTTGCTCTAACATCAATATTTGCATCAAGGAAAAATTTATAATCAGCATTAGGAAGAACGTGAGATGTTATATCTCTCCCCTCCATAATTAAATCATTCTTTGACGCAATTTCCCTTTGAATATTAAGAACAAATTCTCTACATTTAGGATAAGGACTAGTTATTGAACAAATATCGCTAATTTCACTACTTCTAATATCCCCTGAAACATCTACACCATTAAGGAAAGTAATCTGCTCTCCATTATTATGTTTTACATCAATTTTAATGTTTTTTAATGAGTTAACTACTTCATTCTCATTATATGGGTCTATATGATTATTTCTAACATATAACCCTATAACTCTATAAATTGCTCCTGTATCAAAATGAATAATGCCTAACTTTTGGGCTATTTTAGTACAAACTATTCCTTTCCCTGCTGATGAATATCCATCTACTGCTATATTTAACATTTTTAACCTCCATAAAATACAGAATTAATCTCATTTAAATTAAGATATCTATATTTGCCTTCCTCTAAATTTCCAAGTTCTAATTCACCAATTTTTATTCGTTTCAAGCCATAAATTGTAAGACCCAAATGTTCAAAAATTTTCCTAATTTCTCTATTTCTGCCTTCAAAAATTGTAATATGAGTTATATAAAAATCGTTTAACTTATCTACAATACTAACTTTAGCAGGAAGAGTTCTTCTATTATCTATTATAATGCCATTTCTAATCTTGTTCATTTGTTTATTAGTTAATTCGTGTTTCAATAAAACTTCATAAGTTTTAGGAATATGCTTAGATGGGTGTGTAATCTCATTTGCCCAGTTTCCATCATTTGTAAGAAGTAAAAGACCTTGAGTATTATAATCAAGTCTACCTACTGGGAAAACTTTTTGTTTACAACCTTTTAATAAATCAATTACTATTTTTCTATTTTTTTCATCTTTCATAGAGGTTATATAACATTTAGGTTTATTTAACATTATATAAACCTTCTCCTCAGCAGGAGTTACTAATTTATTCTTAAAATATACCTTATCTTTTTCGGTTATATCAGTAGACAAATCGGTTATCACCTTACCATTGACAACAACAAGACCATCGGCAATTAATTTCTCAACATTTCGTCTGCTTCCAAGCCCACAAGACGCTAAGTATTTGTTTATTCTCATAATTCACCTTTTATAATTTTACTAAATTTAACTAATAATAGCAAATATTTTAGTAAGTTTAAAATAAAACTAATTTTTTAATTTTAATATAATTAAAATTTATTCGTTATAATTTTTTATAAACTCTTTTAATTTGAAAATATTTATGTTACACTAAAAATATAAAGGAAAAGATTATGGGAAAATTTTTAAAACAATTAACAGATAGTGAAATTATTAAATTTCTTAGAATGAATAATTATATATTATATGAAGATTTAAAAGATGATGAAGGCAAGCCTATACCTGCAATGGAGAGGTCTGATGATTTAGTTTTTATGCGTTGTCAAAGAGTCTTGGACGAAGGCGAGCAAGAAATAGATAAAAGAGTTGCTTATGAACTTATGAAAAAATACCCTAGGTTTCTAACTTTTACAATGCTTAGTAGATTTGGTGAATATTCAACAGATATAGATTTAATTACTCTTTCAGATTTTGATGCTAATTTAATAACAGGAGATTTTTTTGATAGAGAACAAAGATTAGATAAACTATTTAGTAATTATATTGACTTTATGTTAAACAGATTTAAGGATCAAAATTATAGAGAAGCATTAATTGAAGATTTTGAATCATCAAAAGACCAAAATGAACAATCAATGTAAAAAATTGCTAGAATATTTTCTAGCAATTTTTTAATATTAAAACCATTTGTCTATAATATTATCTAACAAATATTTAAAATCATTATTATCTGCACCCTCAATAGTAATCAAGTCACTAGAGTAAATAACTTCACCTTTATATAGCAACTCAACATTTCCAACTACTTGATTAAGACTTACAGGTGCTGTTAGTTTATCCGGCAAATTATATTTTACTTCATAAAGATTTTCTTCACTTTTTAATATAGGTTTTGAGAATCCTTCAATTGTAATTACACCTATCTCAGATTTATTACTGCTATCTATTCCTATATTACTTACAAAATTATATGGTTTAATAAATTCTTGCATTGTATAGTTCTCTAATGCTAAGTTTGTAAGTCTCTCACATTCTTCAAACATTGGTTGACAATTTAGAACTACAGATATAATTTGCATATTATTTTCTTCGTGTGCATTAACAAGGCATCTTCCAGCATTATCTGTAAAGCCTGTTTTTACACCAATACAATTATCGTACTTAAACAATAATTTATTTTTATTTTTCAAATATCTAGCCTGATATTGTTCAGTGGGTTCAATTACCATTCTTTCAGTAGAAACAATTTCTTTAAACATTGGATTCTTAAGTGCATAAGATGTAATTCTAGCAAGGTCATATGCTGATGTATAATGAGTGTAACTATATAGGCCGTGAGGATTATCAAAATGAGTCTTTTCCAGTCCTAATTTTTCAACTAATTCATTCATCATATTTACAAAATTCTCTTCACCGTCAAAATATTCGGCAATAGCCACTGCACAATCATTGCCACTTGCTAATATTAATCCATAAAGAAGTTCTTTCATAGATAATTCTTCGCCTTCTTTAAGATATATACTAGTTCCCTCTATTCCAATCGCTTTGTTAGATACTCTGAATTTTTTATCAAAATCATCACAATTTTCTATTGCAACTATTGCTGTAGCAATTTTAGTTGTACTTGCCATAGGAAGTTGTTTATTTGAATTAAACTCATACAAAACTTCATTAGTATTTCCTTCTAAAACCACCATTGCTTTGGCAGGAGCCATAATTTCAATGTCTAAATTTTTTGCTGAAACATTATAAACATCATTAACAGTAAATAATGTAACTATTAATAGAACTAAGCCAAATAATAGGATATATTTAAATTTTTTCATTATCTTCTCCTTGCTGTGTCATTAAAAATTTATCGGTTAAATTAATTAGAGTGTCTAACAATTTATTAGTAGCACACTCGGTTTGAGATGCACTAATATAGTCTATATTTTGTTCATTTACTGCAATAAAACCTATAGGAGTTATTGCAAAACCAGTAGTACTACCTGCATTTAATCCACTATTTTTTTTAGAAGCTGGAAACTCCCCACCGCCACTAACTAGGCCGACGCTTACTTTGCTTACTGGGACAACAAAAATTTTGTCAGATAATTTAATTACTGAACCAATAGTGGTATTAGCATCAACAATATCTTTCAATTTCTCAAAAGTATTATTAATTATCTTATCTAAATTATCCAAACTATCTTGCTCATTATTTTTCTTGTTTGACATATTTCCCCCTACGATAAAAACTCATAACTATTGCAAATATCATATCAAAAATTGTAAAATAAACTTTAACATCAAATTCAATTCTATTTTTATTTTCTATAAAATTAGGTCTATTAGAATAAGTTAAGTTATAATTTTTGTTATTAAAAATAAAAATTGAATTTAAAATTGAACAAATTTGATTAATTATTCCTATTGTTAAAGCAGTACTTTGTGGGTCGAAAGTATTAAGAGTTATTTCTAAATTAAAATTATCATAATATAATTTGTCCAAAATACTCTTTTTTATTTGTTTTAAAAAATATTTTTGTTCTTTACTAATAAAAATAGAAATCTGTTTATTTTTTTTGCTCTTATTAATTCTATAAAACATTCCAATTAGATAAATGGTGATACTAAAAACTCTTATTTTATAAATGCTTATATCGACTCTAATAACCAGACTACTTAAATCTATTACAAATTTCACATTAATTATTAACATCATACTTAAAAAGAGTATTGTTAAAGATAAAAAAATAATAGTACTATACATACTATTATTTTAATCAACTATTTTGTTTTTACTCATCAAAATTAAGTTCAACACTAGGAATACTATGTAAGTCTTCAACAAACTTATCTAGAATATCATCAAGTTTCTCTCTATCTTCAATTATCTCGTCTCTACTTTCCTTAATGGACTTAACTATCTCTTCTTGTTCTTCTTCTGACATATTGTTGGCAATATCATCTTCCTCTGGAGGTATCTCTCTAAAATCAAATAGAGAATTTCCATTATCTTCGTGAAGAATTTTAATTCTTTCAAGTAATTGATTATAATCTGGCAAATCTTGCAGACTAGAAATATTAAATTTCTTTAAGAAATTATCTGTTGTACCAAATAGAAGTGGTTTACCTACAGCATCTTTTCTTCCCACAACTTCTATAAGATTATTCTCAAGCAGAGTATTAATAGCATAATCACTGCTTGCTCCGCCTCTTATATTTTCAATTTCAGTTCTAGTAATAGGTTGCTTATATGCTATAATTCCACAAACCTCTAAGACCACTTTAGTAAGCATTCTTTCTCTAATTGGGTTTAAAACAACACTTATAGTTTCTGCATATTCTTTATTAGAACATAATTGTGCTTTTTCATTAAAAATTAATACTTGAACACCATCGTTATTTTTAGCCTTATATTCTTGTAACTCATTAACCGCCTCTACAACTTCATCTTTTTCTATTTCTAACTTCTCGGCAATATCCATAAAAGATACAGGCTCGCCTGCAACAAATAATATTCCTTCAATTATTTTAGATAAGTTCTCCATTGAAGATTTCCCCCGTTTTCTCTATTTGTATATCTGAAAATAAATCATCTTGGCTGACTTTAATAAACTGCATTTTAATAAGTTCAAGTAAAGCCATAAATGTTGTAATAACTTCATCTTTAGATGCACTCTCAAGAAACAACTCGCTAAATTTAATCTTATCTCTAGAAATGAGTGTATCTTTAATTGATGCAATTTTTTGCTCAACAGTAAATACT
>JBJEXU010000238.1:0-5893 GCA_051886095.1 Christensenellales bacterium
TTCAAAATACATCTTTTCTTCATTTAAAGTGTAGCCCTCTGGAGCTTCTTTTTCTAAAATATAGTATCTTCCAAATCTTAATTCTTCAATAGTAATTTCTCCATTTTCATCCGTTCTACCACTATAAACTAATTCATCAGTTTCAGCATTATAAATTTCTATTAAAGTATTTGGAAGTGGTTCACTTGTTGATACATCTAATTTAGAAAATACTAATGTTCCAGTAATAGGTTTATTCTTCATTTCTGCTTTTACAACTTCGCCATTTTCTTTAATTTCAAAAACAACTTGTTCATCTGTGATTACATAGCCTGTCGCAGATTCTTTTTCTAAAATATAATATTTACCTGTCTTTAAATTATCTATGATAACTTTTCCATTCTCATCTGTTTTTCCTGTAAATATTAATTCATCATCTATTGTATATACCTCAATAATTGTATTAGGAATTACATCTCCATTTACTAAATCAGTTTTAGTAAATTCCAAAGTACCTTTCTTCAACATATTAGTTAATTCTAATGAATTATAAACTACTGCTGTTTTATTATCTTTTTCAGTTAAAGTAATGTGATATTCTGTTGTATCTAATACATAATCATCATTTGTTTCCACTTCAACAACATAGTATTTTCCTAAAGGTAATTCTTTGCTTATAGCATATCCTTTTTCATCAGTAGTCATCTTTCCTACATAATCACCTTTATTAAAATATAAATAATTTCCATCAGCAGATTTTATATCATCTTCTGCATATATATTATAAACAATTCCCTTTAATGATTTTTTGCTATCATAGTTGAATGAATTATTTTCTATATTAAATATTTCTCCACTTTTAAATATTTCTATTTGTCCTTTTATTGGTCTGTTAGAAAAATACATTGTAACAAATGCTCCATAAGTTGTGTAATTATAATGTGTATCATCTCCAATAGTGAATTTTAGTCCATCTTCATTAATTAAATATCCGTGTGGACTAGAGATTTCAACTAATTTATAATTTCCGGCTTCAAGTCTTAAATAAGTAACAAATTTTCCTTCTTCATCTGTTTTAAACTCAGTATAAACTTTACCCCCTACATATTGAGAAACATATTGATTTGTATCTGTATTTAATATTTTAAAAGTAGTATTAGCAAGTTTTATTGTTTTTCCTGTTTCTGAATCAACTTTAAAAACTTGTAAGTATGCTGATAAAGCATTATTTAAAATATTATAATATTGTTCTTTCTCACTATCATAATTAATTGTTATATAAAAATCATATATTTTTTCATATCCTGTTGTTGAATTAACTTGATGAAACTTCCATACACCATAAGGAATATTTTTTGTTGCATACCCATTTTTATCTGTTGTTATGGTATCAAATAATCTTCCATCTGGATAATATATTTCAAATTTAACTCCTGCTTCTGCATTTAAAAAAGTTGTATTGCCATCTACATAATCATATTGTTTTAATATACTTATATAATTTTTAACAACTTTTTCTTTTACATTAATTTTAGCAGTTTCTTTACCTCTCATATCGATTTCATATCTATTACCATCAAGTAAATATCCCTCACTTGGGCTAATTTCTTGAACATAATAATCTTGATATGTTAATACTTTATCACTTATTGCATTACCATTTTCATCTGTTGTAATAGTAGTAATTAATTTTCCTGTTGATTTTTCATAAACACCATATTCAGCACCTTTTAAAGTTGCTTGTCCTTGTGCAGTTGTTGCTTCATCATCTGATTTATTTAGTTCAATTGAACCATAGTATGAATTAATTCTTACTGCTGCTCTTACTGGATCTATTGTTCCTGGTACAAACATATTTTGAATACCATCTCCTATAAATAATTTATATCCAGTATCATAAGGTGTATTTTTAGTTAAATTTAAAGTAATTGCTCCACTTGTTGTTGGTGTAATTGTTAAAGTATTACCATCAACATTATAATTCGCTCCACTTACTGAAACATTGAATTTTGATAAAACCCCATTAGTATCTGTTAAAGTAATTGTTTCTCCAACTTGTGCTTTGTAAACACCTCCATTAAATGATGGTCTATCATAGTGATGTGCAATTAAATTATTGATTTCATTTTGTTCTGCATCAACATTAAATTGACTTCCATTTGCCCATCTTTCTGTCCAGAAAGTTGTATGAGCTCCACCACCTACTATTGTATCCCATATAAGACCTTGTGTTGCTGCTCTATATTTTAATGTTTGATGCCCTGGATAAGTATATCCATAATATCCAGTTAATAATATTCTTTCTTTTATATCGTTTGAAAGTCCTGTTTGTTCCCAAGTTCCTTGATTATAATTTGTTCCTTCTGGAATATTTGGTTCAATACAATAAGCAACTTCTCCATCTACTTCATACAAAGTATAATGCCAAGAATGATGATCACTTCCATCTGCTTTTGCTCTATTATACCAATAATCTGAATAATGCATATTTAAACTTGCTGCTTGAACTGCAGGAGTTCCAATAGCAATGCCTGTAAAAATACAAGCCGCTACCAATAAATATTTACCTAATTTTTTCCCTATCATTTCTTCTTTCCTCCTCTCTGCTACATCTACCCGAAATGACACAAGCAGAATAGCAAAAAAACACTGATATTCCAACGAATAAAAGTGCTAATATAATTAATATTGTTTTTATCATTTTACTTACCTCCATAAAAAATGACTCTAAAATTAGAGCCATTAGAATTTTGATTTTAATATATCATCTTGTCCCTCTCCATTTGTTGTAAAGAAATGCAAATAATACCAATATTGTCCATTTTCATCAATTGCTGATGGATAAATTCTGTAATAATTTATTGATGGTTGTATTGGATTATCTGGATGTGTTTCATTGTAATCTAAAACATAATTTAATTCATTATCCACTATTTTATCTCCTCTTGCAATTGCTTCTGCTTCAGATTTAAATTCTTTTCTTCCGTGTGTAATTGAATCATAAAATGTTGTAGATACAATATTATTTTGTGTTGTATCTTTTGTTGGTTCTTGTTTTTTAGTTTCAGTCTTTGGTTGCTCTATTGGTTGAGTATCTTGATTTGTTTTTGTTTCAGTTTGTTTTGTATTAGAACTTACATTTTCTTGCTTTTTAGTATTAGCATTTGAAGTATTAGTTTTTTGATTATTTGTAGTTTTTGCTTTTTCCTCTACCTTTTCTGTTTTTACTTCATCAACATTTTTTTGTGTTTCTTTTTGTTCTTCTACAACTACTTCTGGTGTAAAATCTTCTTTTTCTTTATCATCTTCTAAAACTTCAACAATATCAGTATCATCAGTTTTTTCATTTTGAATTTTATTTTCAAAAATTTTACTACTTCCAATACCACCAACTAAAAACATAACACTGAATATTAAAACTATAATTTTTCTCATTACAATCATCTCCCTTTCTTACTTTCAATCTAGCATAAATTAAATATAATTTCACTTGTACGAATTTATAGTTAGTTATATATATTTCTTTTCAGTTAGTAAATATAACAGTTAGTAATATATACTAGGGTGGTTTGTAAGGAGGGATTTAATGGAAAATGGCTATACACTATCTTGCACTCATTTCTCGTTGTTTTAAATGTCTTGAATAATACTCAATGGCTTTAACAACAAAATCTTCAATTTTGTCATTTTCAACATTTTTAGGTAAAACACTTCTAATTCGTTCTTCACTAAATTTCATTTTAGGAATTTGATTTGGTTTTTCTTGTGCTAATATGTCATCAATTTTATCTTCATTGAGTTCTCCTGCTTGACTTAATTTTTTTAAAACAATAGATTGTGCGTGTGATGGAGTACAATCGTTATACTCAATACAATCAAGTAATGCGTATTGTTCTTCTTCGGTTAAGTAAGATAATTCAACTGCTGGATTAAATGCAATATCTTTATTATCAACTTTTTCTAATAACTCAGGTATTAAATTTGTTAATCTAATAAACCTATGAATTTGATTTCTGCTTTCTCCTGTTTCATCAGCCAATTCTTCATAAGCATTTAACTTTTTCCCAACTTGGGAAGAAGTTTCTAAGTCTGTTCTTTTTCCTTGATTACTCATTGCTTCAATTTTCATCTTATAGGCAAATGCTCTCTCACTTGGTAAAATTTCTTCCCTTTGCATATTACTATCTACCATTATAATTGTTGCTTCATCATCTGATAAATCTCTAACAATACAAGGAATAGTATCTTTATTAGCAAGTTGACTAGCAAACTTTCTTCTGTGACCAGATATCATTTCATATCTTCCATCTGCTTTTTGTCTAACTAACGCAGGAATTAATACACCATTTTCAATAACACTTTCTTTCATCTGTTCCATTTCTTCATTATCAATAACTTTAAACGGGTGATTTGGGAAATCATCAATTTCATTGATTTTAATTTCAATTACTTTTTCTAATTTTGCCTCATCTCTTTGTTCTTGTGTTGTGAATAGACTATCTAGTGTAATCTTTGGAATTTGCATTTTTGTTTCTTTCTTTTCCATTAGATAGCACCTCCTTTACAAGTGATGAATAAGCCTCTGCTACTTTACTATTTTTATCATAAGAAAAAATACTTTTACCATAAGCAGTTGATTCTGCAACTTTAATTGCTCTTGGTATTTGAGTATCATAAATTTTAATAGATTTTCCATAAATATCTTTTAATTGAGTACATATATCTTTTGTAAGATTAGTTCTTACATCTGATAGAGTTATAACAATTCCATCTATTTTAAGTTCTGGATTAATCTGTTTTCTTATTTGCATAATAGTATTCAATAATTGTGTCATACCTTTTGCAGCAAAATATTGTGGTTGAACAGGAATAATAACTTTATCACTACAAGCAAGTGCATTTATTGGTAGCATTCCTAATGAAGGTTGTGTATCAATTAAGATATAATCATAATCTTCTTTAATACTTTTAATTGCATTCTTTAAAGTATATTCTCTGCTCATTGCACCAACTAATGTCATTTCACGTTCTGACAATCCAATATCACTTGGTAGCAAATCTAAATTATCATTATACTTTTTAATACACTCTTTTAAATTCATTTCTTTACCACACAGAGTATTCATATATACATCTGTAATTGATAACTTAATATCTTCGTCATTCCAACCCATATAAGTTGTTAAATTACTTTGTGGATCATCATCAATCAATAGAACTTTTTTCCCTTGATTAGCAAGTGCTACTCCTAGATTAAATGTTGTAGTTGTTTTACCTACGCCACCTTTTTGATTTGCAATAGAAATTACTTCGCATTTAGACATTTCTTCATCCTCCTTTCTTTTAAATTTAGCCACCTTAAATAAATAAGATGGCTATGTAGTTATGCTCTTAAAGGCATAAAAAAAGAACTGACATTAAAATCAGTTCAAATATGTTAGTTATATTATTTTTCTAATACAGTTATATATTTTAAAAGTAACTCATCTATAAAATCAGTTTCTTTATTCTGATTAAGTAATTGAGTTCTCATTTCATTTAAAGACTTAATTATTATTTTTAATTCAAAGTTATCTAATTTTATTTTCTTCATACAAATCACACTCCAACTTATTGAATTATTAATTTACTTATATTATAATTAATTCAAATTAAAAAGTTAAATGTGCGATTATGCAGGAGTTTTCCTTACGTCCCCATTACCTCAATTTTTTATCAATTTTTTATAAAAAAAAGCGATAATATGTAAAAAGAAATTAATATTTTTTCCTTTATTTTCAAGGGGTTGAGTGGTGTTTTCCTTACGTCCCCATTTACCAGTTTATATTAGTTTTGTTTTCATTCATATTATCACTTCCCTAAGATTTAAATCTATTAAATTATAGCATAAAAAAATTGGATTTTATATAAATCC
>JBJEXU010000239.1:0-1558 GCA_051886095.1 Christensenellales bacterium
ATCACTTACAAAATTTGGTGCTTATTGAGTTTTAAATATTATAAACTAATTAAAGTCAATTTAAGTTGTATTTCAAAGGGAATTTATGGAAAAAATTATTAACGATATTAGAAAACATAATTTAATAAAAGCAGGGGAAAAAATTGCTGTTGCTTGCTCTGGTGGTAAAGATAGTATGGCATTACTTCACTTTTTGTGGTCTAAAAGAGAAGAACTTAATTGTGAAGTCGTTGCTGTTAATGTCGACCATAGTATAAGAGAGAATAGTGAACAAGATAGTGCATTTGTTGAGAATTTCTGTAAAAAGAATAATATTAAGATTTATTCATACAAAGTAGATGCTATTAAATATTCAAGTGATAACAAAATGACTCTAGAACAAGGCGCAAGAGAATGTAGATATAAAGTTTTTAGAAATCTTGTTTCTAGGGGAATAGTAGATAAGATTGCTCTTGCTCATCATTTATTAGACCAAGCCGAAACAATACTTTTAAACCTATTTAGAGGTACAGGAATTGCAGGAACTAGCGGAATGGATTATATTAGAGATGATATTTTTATTCGCCCTATGCTAGGAACATCTCCTGTAGAAATTATGGCTTATTTATCTACAAATGATATTCCTTATGTAGAAGATGAAACAAATCAAGACGACGACTATAATAGAAATTATATCCGTAATAAAATTATGCCATTAATTAGGTTTCGTTGGCCACAGGCAGATAGAGCAATTAGCAATTTTGGTAAAAATTGTAGACAAGATGAAAAGTACATTCAATCTACAATTAGTAAAGATGCAATAATCACAGAAGATGGAATGGCTAGAATTAGTGTTAGTTATTTTGTGTATGACGATGCTTATGTATTTAGGTTAATTTTAAGAGCATTAAAATCTATTGGAATTGGAAATAATATTGAAACTAAACATTTAAAAATAATTAAAAATATGGCAATAGAAGCCGAAAACGGAACAAAAATAAGTTTGCCTATGGGACTATCTGTTATTAAGGAATATAATTATATTACTTTCACTAATAGAAAAATAAAGCAGAGTGATAAAACATATCCGTTTACTAAAGGGAAATTAGATATATCTAATTTTGGACTAATTGAGACTTTCGTTACTAGAAAATTGGATATGGGTGTATACACTCACTTAATTGATAGTAGCAAACTTCCTAAGAATGCTATTTGGAGATTTAGAAAAAATGGCGATGTATTCGAGAAATTTGGTGGCGGAACTAAGTCGCTAAGCGATTACTTAATTGATAAAAAAGTCCCTGTTAGACTTAGAGCATTAACTCCAGTATTAGCAGTGGATAATGAAATACTTATAATTGCTGGGGTGGAGATTTCGGATAAATTAAAAGTCGATAAAAATACTAAAATGGCATATGGTATAAATGTAAAACGCTTTTAAAAAATTCAAAGAAATATGTATTTAATATATAGAATTAAAAAAGATAGCAAGTTTTTAAATGAGCCTATAGGTTCACTCGGAATTTGCTATCTTTTTTATATTTTATTTTAATATTTAAAAATGTTTTTTTAATCTTCC
>JBJEXU010000240.1:0-1557 GCA_051886095.1 Christensenellales bacterium
TCTTATTTTTGAACAATCGACAATTTTTTCAAAATATCCATATTTTGATGTTCCTACTAATTCAGAAATATAAAGATCTGGGCATTTGCTTAGAGTCATTTCTGCACGATTAATAATGTTTGAGAAAATTCCGTTTTCGCTACTACCACAAATTCCACCAATTTGGATTTTGTAAGATTTTGAAATGTCTGTTAATTTTATTTTGGAATTATTCTCAATATAATTCACAATTCCCAAGTTTCTACCAACCACACCACTAATATTCATAGTTGGTTTATTTTGAGTAGATGTTTCAACATTGTCGATCGTTGTGAACTCAATATTGCCTGAAGATATGCAGTTCTTAATTTCGCCATCTTTTGTGTTCTTGCCTACAATTCCGGCAATATTATTATTTTCAAATCCTCTATAATTAGCAGAAATTGTTCCAGTGTAATTACAAGTCGCAAGCATTCCTTCGTTTTCGCCTGCAATTCCGCCAATATTTACAAGACCAGTATTAAGTGACGAAATATTTACACTAGACGAGCCATTATATATTATCCCATTTGAACTTAGTCTTGGAATAATTCCGCCAAGTCTAGTCGTTGTCACTGACATTTCTTCTTTGTAATCAATTACACCTATAGATTCTACATCTCGAATATTAGGAGTATAATATGTATCCGAAATCATTGAAGAGATGTCTTCCAAGCTAACTGCACATAGCGATGCATCAAGAAAGTTATTTGAGCTAAGGCCATCAGTTTTTAGTCTATTTATATTTATTTTACCTTTGACTGTAATGCCTTCCATATTGGCTACATTGACAAAAGGTGCAATAAGTGTATATGTTTTCAAATCGTTAATTTCAAAAGATTGAAGACCTGCAAAAAGTCTTAAGTCGTATATGCCAGCGCCATTGAATATAAAGCCATAAACATTAGCATCAATATCTTCTCTTTCGCCATCGGGTTCAGTTTCATAAGAATAATCGTGTCTGCTTAGTTTGAAATTTTTGATAACTTTATTGTTGCCATAAAGAACCGACTTTCCAAGGTCAATATTCAAAGCCTTGCCACCACAATCAATATTTTTAGTTAGTAAATAATGATTAGTTTCATTTGTCTTTTCATTTATTGCTTGCAACTCTTGAAAGTTTGAAATTTCAATCACATTGCTAACATTTATTATTCTTGAAGACTCGTCTTTTTTCTCGTACAAAGTTTCCCAATCGGAAATGACACCATCGCCGTCCAAATCGGTAGAAACTTCGACCTTGTTTTTAGAGCAATTACAAGCACCGAAAGTTATGCACGAAAATGCTAAAATTAGGCATATCGCCATTGTTTTCCAAAATTTCATTTTTCACCTACTCATTAGTTAGTATTTGCAAGTCATACTCATTATATTTATTTTAATAAATAGAAATAATTTAGTCAAACATTTACAGCCATAAAAATCAAGGTTCAACCACATAGATTCTTCGTATTCGAACATAAGTGAGAATTGTCGCCACGCACAACGATAATAATATTGATTAACATTGTGGCGACACTAACACTACAATTTAATATA
>JBJEXU010000241.1:0-5824 GCA_051886095.1 Christensenellales bacterium
AATATTTTTAATATAAATAAAAGAAATAGGCAAAAAATGTAAATTAAAGTTGTTTAATTCCTTGCTATTTTTTAAAGAATTATATATACTACAGGAGTACACTAAAAACTTAAGGAGAAGTTATGGCAAAAAAATATGTTTATTTATTTAGCGAGGGCAATGCTTCAATGAGAGAACTTCTTGGTGGTAAAGGTGCTAACTTGGCTGAAATGACCAAGATTGGACTTCCTGTTCCACAAGGATTTACAATCTCTACAGAGGCTTGTACTCAATACTACGAAGATGGTAGACAAATAAATCCAGAAATTCAAGCACAAATTATGGAATACATTGGTAAAATGGAAGAGATTACCGGAAAAAAATTCGGTGATATGGAAAACCCTCTTCTTGTTTCCGTTAGATCAGGTGCTAGAGCATCTATGCCTGGTATGATGGATACTATTCTAAATTTGGGTTTAAATGATGAAGTTGTAGAAGTTATTTCTAAGAAATCTGGTAATCCAAGATGGGCTTGGGACTGCTACAGAAGATTTATTCAGATGTATAGTGATGTAGTAATGGAAGTTGGTAAGAAATATTTTGAGAAACTTATCGACCAAATGAAAGAACGCAAGGGTGTTAAGAACGATATTGACCTTACTGCAGAAGACCTTAGAGACCTTGCAATGCAATTCAAAGCAGAATACAAAAATCAACTAGGCGAAGATTTCCCTAGCGACCCAAAAGACCAATTATTTGGTGCTGTTAAAGCAGTATTCCGTTCTTGGGATAATCCTAGAGCAAATGTTTATCGTATGGACCACGATATTCCATATAGTTGGGGTACAGCAGTTAACGTTCAAATGATGGCTTTTGGTAATATGGGTGAGACATCTGGTACAGGTGTTGCATTTACTCGTAATCCAGCAACTGGTGAGAAAGGTCTTATGGGTGAATTCCTAATGAATGCACAAGGTGAAGACGTTGTTGCAGGTGTTAGAACTCCAATGCCTATTGCAAAAATGGCTGAAATTATGCCTGAAGTTTATGAACAATTCTTAAAAATTTGTGATACTCTTGAACATCATTACAAAGATATGCAAGATATGGAATTTACTATTGAAGATAGAAAACTATATATGCTTCAAACTAGAAATGGTAAGAGAACGGCTGCTGCTGCTATAAGAATTGCTTGTGACCTTATTGACGAGGGAATGATTTCTGAAGAGGAAGCATTAATGCAAATTGACGCTAAATCTCTAGATATGTTACTACACCCTCAATTTGATACAAGTGCTATGAAAGAAGCAGATAAAAACAATGTTATAGGTAAAGGTATTGCTGCATCTCCAGGTGCCGCTGCTGGTAAAATTGTATTTACTGCTGAAGATGCTGTTGCTGAAGGTAAGAAGGGAGAAAAAGTTGTTCTTGTTAGACTTGAAACTAGCCCTGAAGATATTGAAGGTATGAAATATTCTCAAGGTATTTTAACTGTTCGTGGGGGTCAAACTTCACACGCTGCAGTTGTTGCTAGAGGTATGGGTACTTGTTGTGTATCTGGTTGTGGTGATATTAAGATGGACGAAGAGAATAAATGCTTTACACTTGCTGGTAAAACATTTAGAGAGGGTGATGTAATATCTCTTGATGGTACTACTGGTAAAATTTATGATTGTGGTATTAAGACTGTTCCTGCTGACCCAAATAGTGGCTACTTTGGACGCATAATGAGAATGGCTGATAAATACAAGAAATTAGGCGTTAGAACTAATGCAGATACTCCAGCAGATGCTAAGCGTGCTGCTGAACTTGGTGCTCAAGGTATTGGTCTATGCCGTACAGAGCATATGTTCTTCGACCCAGAAAGAATTGGCGCATTTAGAGAAATGATTTGTTCTGATACTGTTGAGGAAAGAGAAGTTGCATTATCTAAGATTGAACCTATGCAACAAGCCGATTTTGAAGGTTTAATGGAAGCACTTCAAGGTCAACCTGTAGTTATTAGATACTTAGACCCACCTCTACACGAGTTTGTTCCTACTGAAGAAAGAGATATTGTTGAACTTGCAAAGACTAAAGGCAAAACTGTTGAAGAGATTAAGCAATTCATTACTGCTCTTCACGAAACCAACCCAATGATGGGACATAGAGGTTGCAGACTTGCTGTAACTTATCCTGAAATTGCAGTAATGCAAACAAAAGCCGTTATTAAGGCTGCTATTAATGTTCAGAGAAGACACCCAGATTGGAAAGTTGTTCCTGAAATTATGATTCCTCTTATTGGTGAGATTAAAGAACTTCAATTCGTTAAGAGAGTAGTTGTTGAAACTGCTGATGCTGTTATTAAAGAAGCAGGGGTAGATTTACATTACCAAGTAGGTACTATGATTGAAATTCCTAGAGCAGCATTAACTTCTGATGAAATTGCTAAAGAAGCAGAATTCTTCTGCTTTGGTACTAACGACTTAACTCAAATGACCTTTGGATTTAGCCGTGACGATGCTGGTAAATTCTTACCATCATATTACCAAAATAAAATTTATGAAAGTGACCCATTTGCTAGATTAGACACTAATGGTGTTGGCAAACTTATGGAACTTTCTGTTAAATTAGGTAGAGCATCAAGACCAGACCTTCACATTGGTATTTGTGGCGAACACGGTGGTGACCCATCTTCTATTGAATTCTGTCATAAGATTGGTCTAGACTATGTATCTTGTTCTCCATATAGAGTACCTATTGCTAGACTTGCTGCTGCTCAATCTGCTATTAGAAATAAATAATTTTAATAAAAATTTAAAAACTAACTTTGGTCTTCCAAGGTTAGTTTTTTTCTATAAAAAAGACCACTTTTAGTGGTCTTTAATCAATAATTACATATTTGGAGTATCGGTTGTTTCTGTTGTAGGATTTTTAATTGTAAAGTTACTAATAGTTTCTTGCATTTTAGTTAGAAGAGAATTTTTCATATATACTGGAATATCTAATGTTCTCCAAAACTCCTCATCATTGGCAATATTATAAGTGGCAATTAAATTTTGTTTATTAAAGTATGTATAATTATGATAATCGCCATTGCTAACACAACTTGATTGTTGAATTGGATATAATGTACGATTAAAAAAATTATTAAGTCTTTCTGAACTAAATGTTTTATTTTTCTTAGATATTTCAACTGCTTTTGAAATTAAATCCTTATGAGATATTAATTCTTCAGGACTTAGATACGATAGTGAATTAAAGTCATCGTGTTCAATGGCATTACTAACATACTGAGTATATCCATCTATATTTTTTGGAAGTCTTGCTAAAAAACCTCTTCCAAAATTTTTTGCTTGTGAACTTAAAACTTCAGAAGGTAATTGAGCTATAATTTTAGAAAATTCAGCAAGCAAGTTAGGTGTTGAGAAACGCACGATATGATAATATGAAATATCTAAAATATTTTCTTCTGGAAATGCTTCTGCTAATGCTTGTAAAAAATTTACATCTTTAAATTTGTTATTAGGTATATTTTCAAGAACAAATCTTAAAGGATATTTATCACCACTTAAACTATTCCTTATTTTCAAATACTCTATTAAATATTCAGTGTCATCAGTTTTAGGCGGGTATAGTAAGAAAAATTCAAAATTATTACATCTATATAATTTCATCATAAATTCAGTATCAGATGTTTGTGCTGTATCAAGAAATATTGAAGACAAAATTGAATTGTCTTTTTGTGCATATTGTACTATTGCGTTATTTATATCTTCTTGTGTAGCATCTTTAGGTAATCCTAACTTCGTTAATAATGCTTTTTTCCTATTTGCTACTGCTCTTTTATAATCTTTTTCCCATTTTTTATTTTTATAATCTTCTAAAAACCCCATATTTTCTCCTTAAAAATCAAATCATTTTGAATTGAAATTTTTAATCGTTATGTTTATTTTACCATAGAACTATTCTAAATTCAATACTCATTTTTAAAAAACTTAAAATTTGCAACAAAAACTATATTAATTTACTTGACAAAATTAAAAAAATTAATAAATGACTATTGAAATTGTAAAATTGCTATGTTATAATTTATATAACAAAATAAAATAGTTGATAGGGGAGAATTATGGGTAAAAAGAAAAATAATTTAGTTCAAAGAATTAAAAATAGTGCATTTGCTAAGGAATGTGCAGTTAATGCAGGAGCATTATTATTGGCAGGTGTAACACTATCAAGTGCTGTTAATCTTGGAATAGTTAATGATAAACTTGATAAAAATCGTGATAAACTTGGCGATTTAAGTATTAGACAAGAGCAAGTGTATTCAGACATTAGAATGGACGAAGGCTTTATGGACTGGTATAAGAATAAAGTTAGGATAACTCAAGAGGCTGTTCAAGAGGACATAATTACTAAAGAGGAACAAAGAAATCATTTAAATAGATTTGCTACTAATGAGTATTTACAAGAAAATATTGAAAATTTGGACTTTGTTAATGAGAGTGTTAAAACAGAACAACGAAATATTAATAGTGAGACTCAGGTATGTAATGATAATATAGATAGCCTTAATCTTGAAGGTGCTGGAACAGCAGTATTATTTGGTGGTTGTTTAGCAACAATAATGGGTTGGCTTACTAGTAAAAAATATAAGAAAAATGAAAATACTGCTCAACAAAATGAGTCGGAGGAGGCTGTATTATGAGTGTTAAGAATAAGAAATATAAATATTTACCAACTAAAGTATTAGCGGGTATTTCTGCTTTAGGATTTGTTACAGTAGTGGGTGCTGGAATTGCTAACGACAATGCTGATGCTAAAATAAATGCAATAAATAATTCTGTAAAGACAACTCAAGAATATATTGATTTTAAATACAATAGCGAAAAAGCTCTATATGAGGCTTATAAATCAGGGGTAATAAGTCTTAAAGAGTTTAATACTAAAGTTGAAGCGTTATCCGCAAGTAAAACTATCTATGATAATAGAGATAAGTTTTTATCTGAAGATAAGCAGACCGAACTTGAAGAACAAATGGGAAATAAGAAAATTTCTGCTGACTTATTGGTTGGAGGTTTAGCTACATCACTTGTTGGAGCGTTTGGTTCTGCAATGGCTTGTCTTTTGGAAGAAGACAAAAAGAAAAATAAAAAAAGCAAAAGTAGTATGTCGTCTTATAGGCATAAAGATTTAGAAGAAAAAGAAATGTAAGGACAATTATATTTTAAATTATTATATTAAAATAATTAACTTTTTTTAATAATTTTGCTACAATCTTAATAAATTAAATATAAGGAGTGTTCTATGTTTAATAAATCTAAAGCAAAAATTATTAGCGATGCAGTTTGTGGTATTTTAATTTTATTATCAATTCTTACTTATGTATTAATTGGTGTATTTGCACATATTTGGCATCCAACTTGGGTTATTATTCTTATTGCTATTATTGTTGACAGCATTGTTTCAATAGTAGTTGGGGCTTTTAATAGAATCTCTAAGAAAAATTCTGATAATCCTAAAAATGAAATTTAAATACGAAAAATCTACTTTAAATTACTAAAGTAGATTTTTTATTTTTCTCGTTTATTACACTAAAAATTCAAATAATCATATATTTTATGCAAAAAATTAAAAAATATTCCAAAAAATAAAGGAAAATTAAAATTTCTTTCGTATTAATATTATGAGATGTTTTAAGGAGAAATAATGGATAAAGGGTTTTCAGCAGACTGGCTTGAGAAGTTAAAACAAAATAGCGATATAGTTACTATTGCTAGTAAATATATTACTCTATCTAAGCGTGGTAAAACTTGGTGGGCTTGTTGTCCTTTCCATTTTGAGAAAACGCCATCTTTTGCTATTA
>JBJEXU010000242.1:0-1547 GCA_051886095.1 Christensenellales bacterium
AATGATTTTCGTATTCGTTTATTATGCTATTAGATATAATTTAGTAGCAAGTATCACTTTTGTATTGACAATTTTGTTTGAAATTGCTATGCTTACTATTGTAATGATAGTGGCTAGAGTACCATTTAATTACTATTTTGTTGTATCGTATTTTGTAATGACCTTGATGACTTTGTTGACATCAACATATATTAATAATTATATTAGGTCAAATCTTAATGTTGAAAAATACAGCAAATATAGTAATTCTGACAGGGTTTATGATGCGTATAAAAATACTTATAGACCTGTAATAATATTTACATCACTTATAACTTTATCTATGTTTGCAGTTATGTTCTTTGGTGACGTATCTCTAATTTTCACAGTAATCTCCATAATACTAGGATTGCTAGTTTCATTATTTGGAGTTTATATGTTTGAATATCCTTTGTGGTCTTTCTGGTATAAGAAAGATAAAGATGCAACACTAAAAAGAAAAATTGAATTAGAGAAAAAACGTGCAAACGAAGCTGAAAATTCTAATGATAAAATTGTAGTGTAAGTAAAAAGCCCTTCTTACAAGGGCTTTTTTGTTGGTACGAAGGCAAAATGTAGGGAAAAAATATGAAATTTATAAGTAAGCTAGAAAATTTAGAATTTAATGAAAAACAAATTGATAGAATGTCTCAAAAATTCGAATTAGACAGAGATATTGTAAAATTATTATTTGCAAGGGGAATTGATGACGAAGATAAAATTTATAAGTATATAAATGCAGGTGTCACATCTCTTTACAATCCTTTTTTGCTGAAGAATATGCAAGAAGTAGTTGATAAAATTAAGTACTATATAATGGCAAAGAAAAATATTTTAATTATGGGCGATTATGATACAGATGGAATTAGCGCATCGGCGATTTTATATAAATATTTTTCGTCAATTGGGGTTCAAACAAATGTATTTTTGCCTAATAGAGTTTTAGATGGTTATGGACTGACGATAGAAAGTCTTGACAAAGTAAAATCAATGTATAATCCCGACTTGATTATAACTGTTGACTGCGGAATTACTTGTGTTGATGAGATTGCTTATTGTAAAAGTTTAGGGATAGACATAATTGTAACAGACCATCACGATGTTCCACAAATTATTCCTGATACGCTTATAATTAATCCAAAATTAGAGGGACAACTTTATCCTTTCAAAGAACTTTGTGGAGCGGGCGTTGCTCTTAAGCTTGTTCACGCTTTAGGCGGACTTGACGAGTGTTTGAAATATACGACTATTGCAACTCTTGCCACTGTAGCAGACATTGTGCCATTACTTGATGAAAATAGAGCCATAGTGAAATTAGGACTTGAGAACCAAAAACAACAATTGCCAAAAGGTCTTAAAAAACTGTGCAGTGAACTCAAGATTTCTCTGCCACTTACTAGCACAGACATATCTTTTAAACTTGCGCCCAAGATAAATGCTACTGGAAGAATGGGAGACGCTATAATCTCTTTTAATCTTTATGTAAAAAATGACGAACAAGAAATAAAAGAAAATATTGATTTATTAGT
>JBJEXU010000243.1:0-5777 GCA_051886095.1 Christensenellales bacterium
AATGCTTAGCTATCGGTAAAACGGGCATTGAAAAAAATAATTTGAGGAGAGAGTAAAATGGCAAAGAGAGAAAGAAGATGGTTAGTTCCTAATAAGAGAGCAAAAAGTTATGCTGACGAAAGAAAATCTAAAGTTCATCAAAGAGGACAAAAAGAAGGTCAGGAATTAACAGATTATGAAGCAGGTCTTCGTTCTGGTTACTTACAATGTCAGAGCGACCATGCAGGACTATATAAATATAAAACTGCTTTGGATAATGGTAAAACCAAGGCAGAAGCAAAAGCCATATCAAGAGTGATTGGCAAAGGAAAATAAAAAAATATAAGGAGAATGATTAAATGAAAGATAAAAAAATTATGGTAGAAAGAGAGACCTATGAAAAAAATGGAAAAACATATTTTACATATTTTATTAAAGGTATTGTTAGGGGCAAGGATGTAAGAGTTGCTGTTACCCCACCAGACAAGGGCGGATTTGCAGTATTAGATATTGTATTTGGTAATGAAATGAAAGCAGACTTGGTTACTAAACCTTATGAGATTAAAGATGATGCTACAGGAAATGTAATTAAAGGCAATACCTATTCTGTTCAATCAGTAGATGAGAATGGAGAGGTGTATGAGTGCCCAATTAAACCATTTAGAGCGTCAGACAAAACACTTTTAAATATGCTTATGAGATAAGCAAATAAACTTACAAGGAGGACTATATGTCTGAAACTACAAGATATATATTAGGAATTATTACAGGTATCGTAGCAACCATAGCACTATTCTGTTTGACTATTGCTATTGGTTGTGCAGTAAATGGTGTTACTTTTGGTGAGCAGATTTGTGAATGGTTTGGTGGTTGTACACCTGCTATTAAAGATACTGCCAAAGAAATTGTAGATACTGTTTCTCAAATACCTCTTGCTTAAAGGTTAAGACCAATGAAAAACTTATTTTTTACAATTTTAATAATTGTTTTAATAGTTCTTTTTGGAACTTGGCCTATATCTATTCTAGCGAAAGTTTTTGAGTATATTTCAATAGCACTTAATTGGTTAGCAAATGCTCTAAATATATTTGGCTGGAATGGGATTATGTAATAAAAGAAGCACTATCTAAGACAAGTCTTATTTAGTGCTTTTATTTTTTAAATAACTAAAAGGAGAGATTATGAAAGTATTAAAAATTATTGGAAATTGCTGTTTAGTATTTCTTGCCATAATTAGTGTTTGTATAACTCTAGCATACTTGTATTTTCATTTCTTTAATAACTCCATAACCACAGGTACAAATTATATAGATAATCAGACACCTGTGGATTTAGTAGAAAAGAAAGATGACTTAACTCAAGACCAAGTGGATTATTATGAGGATAGATATTTGTTTAATGTAAATTACTATTCTAATGATAAAAACAATGGTATTGAATTACAAGAAATGCAGTTAAATTATTTCACAGATAGTTCATTAAATCTTGCTTTTGCTCGTGGTACGGGTATGCAGTATTTAGGAAACTTTGAAAAATATACTGCTTATGTAAATAACGAAGAAGAAGCTAATAGTTATGTTGTACCAGACTTCTATTATTACGATACAACAGATATGATTTCTTGGGAAGGTGGTAAACTTGCAACCCTTTTAAATAGAGATACAATGCTTACAATTAAGATTGGTGAGCAACCATATCTAATTCAACTTACAGGAAAGAAAAATCACTATAGTAAGTTCTTATGGTGGGAATGGATTTCTTCTACAACCTACTACGATTATGGTGATGTTTTCTATGATGTAATGAATGCGGTTAAATCTAATAGTGCTGGTTATGGCGACTACTATATCACATTAGATTTGAGTACTTATTTTACTGTTTATGAGTATAATTCTGCTACTAAAAATTGGTCATCAGATAATGTCTCAGACAAAGTATTTACTTATGCAGTTTGTAAGTTTCACTATGACGAAAATGGATTAATTAATGCAAATCAATCGTTATATAAACAAATTGCAGTTAATCGTAATTATGGACTTAAAGAACAAATAGATACTACTTATTGGCAAGAAAGAATAGTTTATTGTCTAAAAGATACTTGTTTTGATTATAGATATAGCGAAATATATAATGGATATTTTATATCATTAAGTATGGATACAAAGAAAATATTTGAAGAAATGCCAAGAGCAAAAGTGAATGTTTTAATTGACTTGCAGTCCACTTATCTACACGACAAAAACATTAATATTGTTGGTATAGATTACAATGGCTTTGAGAACTTTGAAATAGATACTTTAACTATTAAAGGCAATGCTCAAACATTTTATTTTTTAGATAAATCTTTACATAATACATACCTTAAAACACTAGCATATTCAAAGGATATTTTTTTGGATATTTCTGAGAATGCAATCAACAATGAATATGTGGAGGTTACATTATGAAATGGTACACATATTTAATTTGCTTTGTTCTTATTATAGTCGGTGCTTTCAGTGGTATCGAATTATATAAGGAAGTCAAAGTAGAAAGTTACATTAATGGTTCAATAGATATTAGTAATAAATTTGAGATGGAAAATTTTAATTATTCTAGTTCGAGTGTTTCATTTTACCACAACGATTACGACACCACAAACTCTTATATTTTTCAAAAAGATTTGTTAGTGGTAGATGAATTTAATGGGCTAGATAATACTTACCAAGTTATCCTAAATGATTACATTCTTTTCGATACTGAATTTAATGCAGGATCAATATTTTCTTCTATTGTCATAGACTTCTATGACACTAATGGAAATATTATCTGTAATGCAGATATGAAAATATCTATTGTATTTCTTAGTAACAAAACACAACTAACGCTCACCACTATTGGAGATGAAAGTTCTAGTTTTTTAGAACAATATTTTACCGACAATGGTATTAGGTTACAAGTTATACAAATTTTTTAAAGGAGGAAATATGGAAACAAAAAATGTGTTAAGTATAATATTTAGCATATTGTTTGTCGGTGCTTTTACATTTGTACTCTGTTGGGGAATTATTAATTTCAATAAAGTCAAAGATGGAATATCTGGAACTGGAGTTTATACTCAAGAAGACATAAATAATGCTTATCAAGATGGATACAATACTGCACTAGAAGACAAGACTGAATATGATGAGCTGATAAATGGATATAGAGATACTATAACAACTCTAAACGATAATATCTCTAGGCTTAATAGCCAAGTATCAACTCTTACAAACAAAAATAATGATTGTCAAACACAAATTACAAGTTTGACAAATATTATTAATCAAAACGAAACAACGATTAGAAATCTTAACGACACTATTAATACAAATAATAGCACAATAGATTATCTAACTTCCGAAATAAATATTTTAACCGAAACAAAAACTAATTTGGAAACACAAATAACATCTCTTAATAATAATATTGCAAACAAAGAAATTATTATCAATGGACTTAATAGCCAAATTATAGATTTACAAAATGATATTAATTACAAAAGAACTCAAATTGTAGAACTTAACAATCAAGTAACAGCTTTGCAAATACAACTAGCTGAACTAACTTCTAATGAAAATAAAAATTCAATTTTAATAGAGAACTTGAATAGTCAAATAATCAACTTAAATAATGAAATAGATTTATTGGAGTCTTCTATAGAAACCAAAACAAATGAAATACAAACTTTAAATAACTATACTTTGCAATTAAATATTGAAATCAATCAATTAAAAAGTGAAATTGTAGAAAAACAAGCTAGTATATCTTCGCTTGAAAATCAAGTTGCTAATCTAAAAACATTAAACACACAACTTGAACAAACAAACGAGTCAAATACTAATACAATCACTATTCTTAATAATCAAATTGTGAATTTAAATTCTCAGATTAGTGAATTAACTTTACAAATACAAAATAATTCTACAAGTGTTTCAAGTTTAAATAATAAAATTGCCGAATTAGAAAATTCTATTGCTTATTATGAGAAATATATTGCAGGATTAGAAAATAACGACCAAGTTGTAGCAACTTTTGAATTTAATGGTAGTGTATATAACATTCAAGTTATACCGAAAAATTCTTTTGCAAGCGTTTCTGATCCAGTTTCAGATAATTATGTGACATTTAATGGTTGGACTGTTAATGGACAAGCGGTAGATATTTCTACTTATGCTATTACAGAAAACACTAAATTTGTAGCAGACATTACTTGCAAATATGATGTTGTGTTTGTGATAGATGGAAGTGAATACAATAGGCAAATTGTTATAGAAAACACTTTGGCTTCAATTCCTGCCACCCCAATTAAATCTGGATATGAATTTGATGGTTGGACTTTGGACGGAGTAAATATAGTAGATGTAAATACCTATCTAGTAAATGAACATTCTAGATTTATTGCTAAATTTACTAAACTTCATATTGTAACCTTTGTTTATGAAAATGAAACAATATCTACTCAGTCTATAAGAAATGGTAATCTTGCAAACGAAGTATCGGTTGAAGATACGTTATACAAAAAATTCAATGGCTGGAAGATAAATGGTATGCTTATAGATATTAATACTTACAAAATTACTAGCGATACCACATTTGTTGCAGATATTACATATAGTTATGATGTTGTATATTCTGTAGATAATGCAAATTACGACACTCAAATAGTTGTTACAAATAACTATGCGTCAATACCATCAAATCCAACCAAAGCAGGATATGAGTTTGATGGTTGGATGCTAAATAATGAAATTGTAAATCCTGCTAATATTAGAATTACAGAAAATACTATCTTTACTGCTAAGTTTACAAGACTATTTGTAGTTGCATTCGTTGTTGAAGGCGAAACTATTTCTTCGCAATATGTTAGAAATGGAAATATGGCAAACACTGTCAATGTGGATAGTACTGCATATAGAGTGTTTAATGGTTGGACTGTGGATAATGTTATAGTCAATGTAACTGAGTATGCAATCACTCAAGATGTAACTTTTGTTGCAAGTATAACTTACAAATATGATGTTACATTCTTAGTAGATGATGCAGTATATAATAGTCAAATAGTTGCTAGAAATGAATATGCAATTATCCCAAGCAATCCTACCAAATCTGGATACATCTTTGATGGTTGGACTATAAATGGTACAGATTTAATCAATGTTGAAAATTATACAATTTCTAAAAACACTCAGTTTATCGCTAAATTTACTAGACAATATACAGTAACATTTAAGTACGAAGATAATACTATTAGTACACAATTTATAAGGTCGGGATTAAATGCAGATTTTGTTAGTGTAGAAAGTACACAATACAAAGTCTTTAACGGTTGGTTGTTAAATGGCGAGATTGTAGATGTTCCATGCATATCTATTAATTCAGATTTGGAATTTATTGCTAGTATTACATATAAGTATGATGTTATCTTTATGATTGAAGAAGATATATATAACCAACAGTTAGTAATAAAAGATGGTTATGCAGTAGCACCAACAAATCCAACACTACCAAGTAGAGATTTTGTTGGTTGGACTATTAATGGAACAGATGTTATTAATCTTGAAACATATAAGATTACTAATCACACAACTTTACAAGCAAAATTCGTTTACTGGGCAACCGTTCAATTTGAGTATGAAAATGAAGTTATAAATACTCAACAAGTATCAATTAACAAATATGCTAATGATGTAAGTGTAGAAAGCACTGAAAAGAAGGTATTTAAAGGTTGGTCTATTGATGGAACAAATGTAGTAAATGTAGCAGGTACGCCAATTACA
>JBJEXU010000244.1:0-5702 GCA_051886095.1 Christensenellales bacterium
AGAGTTAATTCAATTCTTATAGTATTTCCGTGCTTAACGCCAGAAATAGTTGCTTTAGCATCATCTGTTGACATAGCGTTTTCAACAGGTGTTTGAACATTTGTGCCTCCACTAGTTTTCTCAGTAAGAGTTACTTTAGATAACAAATTCTCACCAGTAACAGAAGTATTCTGAGTTTTGCTAATAGAAATATCATATGTATCAATATCTTCAGTAATTTCAATATAATAATCAAATCTATTCCTATCATATTTATCACTAATAGTAGCAGTAGGATTCATAACAAAGTTAACACCTGTTTTGTTTCCTAGAGAATTATGATTATTACTGAAATCACTATCATATGTCATATCATAATTTTGAGATATAGTAGATATACTCTCGTTATGATGTTTCATAGAGATATTAGAAATATGTCTATAAATTACACTAGTTACATTAAGTGTTGCATTTGCCCCTCTATAAATATAAACTGTACTATCATCATTTATAGCCACCTCTGAAATGGTTAGTGTCGAACCATTTGAACCAGTTTCTGTTATATTCCAACCAGAAACTTTGTTATTAATTTCTATAATATAATCGTCATTAGTTATAGTATTTTTAACGATAATATATTTTCCAGCAATTCTTCTTAAAGTAGAATTGTCACCTTCATACATATATGTAAAGTATTTATTAGGTGTTCCGAATGTTGTATCTATATCTGTTGCCAAAATATATACATATTCTTCACCTTCAGGTAATTGGATAATATAGTCATTAAAGTATTTAAATACTGGAGTTGAGCCGTACACACTCCAAACTCTTACAAAATCCCAATAAATTGATGAGAAATAGTTTGTATTGAAATTATTCTCACTGATAGCATTTACTCTAGTTTGAGTAATTGTTCCAGTAGTAACAGCAAGTGTTGCTGATGTAATGTAATTAGCATTGCTAATTGTAACATTACCATTATTCAAACTTATAAATATACCAGTAGTAGTAGCGTAAGCATTATTAATTGTAATATCTTGTTCACCGATTACCAAAGCACAATAAATTCCGAATAAGTTACCTAATGAATAAATATTATTAATAGATAAATTATTTTCTGCTATTGCAATAACTCCGCCAGCAATATTACCAGATATATCTATACCTTCGCTACCAAGGCTAGTTACAACAGATGTATTAGAAGAACCTCCAATTACACCTGATACATAATTTCCAGTTCCAGATACACCAGAATTTATTTCTTGTTCTACTATATTAGTTGATCCATTATTAGCACCAACATAATCAACATAACTTGTTGAAATAATTGTATCAGCAGTACCGTAATTTGCACAAATTACCATAGCGGTATACATAGCATTTGATACTACTTCTCCAGATACTGAAACTTTAGAGACTTTACCATAGTTAAATCCAACAAATCCAGAAGTACCTGTCGTAGTACTACTATTATATGAACCCACTACTTTAGTATTAACTACAAATACTTTTGTTATAACTCCAGTATTTCCTACTTGATTGATAAATGATGTATTTACAGAATTGTTATTATATAAATACATATTGCTAATCTTATGACCATCTCCATCAAAGTTAGCATTAAATTCTTGTATCATAGGTACATAGTAATTTGTTAAATCAATGTCTGTGGTTAATTTATAATAATATTCACTACTATTCTTAATATTAGAATTCATATTATTAATAAATAACATAAAGTCATTGATATTATTAATCAAATATGGATTAAACTCTGTTCCGCCACCAGTTAAATTTGAACTAGCGTCAGGAGTTAAATTAGCATCTATGGCAGTATTTGATAATTTATTAAAGTCAAATGTATAAGTTCCATCTCCATTATCAATAAATTTCCATATTCTAACCATATCAAGACCTGTAAATTTATTGGCAGTTACGTTATTTTTATCAACAACGATTGCTTCAGTCTTGACAGTACTATTTGTAATATAATAGTTATTTCCAGTTAAATCATAGATTATATTTGGAGTTGAATTTGATGTAATTTTAAATACACAATCATTTATATTACCATCTCCAAATCTAATACTTACATCACTAGTATATGAAGTCTGATAATTCACATAAGCATAACAATCTAGGATTGTATTATTATTTCCTGTTGAAATTCCTATTACATTAAAGTTATTATTTTCAATATCATCGTTAATTGTAATCTCAATTAAACTTTGATTGAATATTGAAAGTTCTGCATTATATACAAATCCATAAATAGACGAATAAGTATTATTAACAACTACATTTCTAAATATTACTCTATCAATATAAGCATTACTTGATGTATTAGATAATATTCCAATATTAGTTTCTGCATTACTACCAGAATTAATTACTATATTATTAAATGTAATATTAACAATACTAGCATTATTAAGACTATCGAATATACCTGCAAAGTCATATGTTGTTAAGTTTTCATTAGAAATATCTTTATCAAGTCTTTGAATTAATAGATTATTTATTTGTCCAATATTATCTGCACCTTCAAGAGCAAACATTACTCCACTAAATGAACTAATGCTTAACCAGAAACTATCAGACATATCAAGATTACCAAGTATTTGATAATAATATGTATCATATCCCTTATCATTAAGTTGTTTGTTATTATTAATTAAATATGCCAAATAACCAAGTTTATAAGGATTGTCTATAACAAATGCTGTTTCTCTACTCAAACCATCCTTGCCAGTTACAACAAAGTTCAAATAGTTATTAATATAATCAGATACTTGAACATTAGTACCATTAACTAATAAAGATGTAGGAAGAGCAGTATTAAATGATGTAGTATAATCACTTATTGTTTCGTCATAAACTCTATATGGTTCAGGTATATCAGTTGCAAGTCCTAATTGGTCAAAGTAAGAATAATAATCTTTCTTATAGGTAACATTAACAACCATCTTTTCATCAATTTTTGTAAGTCTACCGTGGTCATAGAAATACTGTTTAGTGATATGAGTGTTAGTGCTATCAATACTATATGTGTAGTATAAATAAGAATTGGTTCTAACATTTACAATCTCATAACTAGCATCTTCTATATAAGATGTGTATTTTTTCTTAGTGTAATTGATTACTGTACCTGTTTCTGGGTCTTTATTCTGTAAATTACTTTCAATAATACAATCTTTCTCATCAGTAATTCTATAATACTGATTAGGGTTAAGTTCTAGTATTGGATAATAATCCACAGGAAGTTGAGCATATAGAGTGACTATATTTGAATAAATATCATAACTAATCTTAAATGTTAAGTTATAGCCATAACTAGTTACAACTTCTTGAATAGATTCATCTGGGTCAAGCACTTTCCAAGGATTGGTTGCCTCGTTGTATTGACCTAAATAATACATAACATCGCCATCAACTACTTTAATAGCGGTTAGTTCTTGCAAGTTATTCCTTGAACTTCCAGTCTCGCTATCAACAAGAGGCATATTACTTAGTAACAATCTAGTAATACCTGCTTCTGGATTGTTAAATTGATAAGTTATATCAAAGTATTTCTCGGAGAATACGAAAGCATATTCGCCTGCAGTATTTTGATTCCACTGAATAATATCAAGTCTAACTTTTTCACCAGACTCTTCAGGATTCTCATCTTCAAAGAATCTTGCATTAATTAATCCATAATAAGTAGTTAATAGATAGTAAGGATCAGATAAATCAGGATTTTCATTACCATCATCATATTGATATAATACTTGTTTACTATTATCTACAATTTCATAAATTTGGTCAATTCTTTCGTTAACTACTTCATTTAATACAAAGTAGTAAGTTCTAATACTATTTGTAGCGGTATCAAAGAATGTACGACTAAATCTTGATACAAAACTACCTGGATTATAATCTTTAATATTAATAGTTACAGGTTCTCCATTAGGAATATAATCACCCCAAGTAGCAGACGTATTAGAAACCCCATATGTTATAGTAGAATTGTTAGTAATTAAGCAATCTGGATACTCTTTGCCATCACCAATATTGCTCAAATCGTGTCTAATCTCGTGTTCAATTTCGTCTTGACAATTAAGTTCAAGGCCATTATAACACTCAGAACTGTGACTATGATAATGTAATTGATTTACAAGTGTACCGGTACTAATATAATCAACTATTGCATAATATGTACCTGCTCCATTAGGTGCAGAATTAGGCATAATCTTAATTTTACTAGAACTTACATAAGTGCTAGTTGTATTATTTCCATAAGGTGTAATAGTATTTAATGTACTTGTTGATGTAATAACATTCTCTATTAGTATGGAATTACTATTAATAGCGTTATAGAAATAGTTATTAGTGTCGGTATTAGGATAAGTTATAGTTCCGTCTGAATTAAATAAAACTATATAACCATCAGTTACTAAAGTATTAACATCTTGAGTTGAATATGGTACATATACCCAACCAACAACTCTAGTTGAAATTAAAATATTTCCTTCACCTTTAGTCGCATTAGGAGTAAATTCAAATTCAACATAACTATTAGTATTAATAACATTTCTACCAATATTTACATCTGTGTAATAATAATCTTCAACTGAATTAGATAATGTCCAAGTATTTGAATTTAAAGTATTATTATTATAATGTTTGGTATTATCTTTTACTTTATTAGTATAAGTATTTTCACTATCAATTCTATTAGTACTATAAGTATTAATTGTTCCATACTTATTAGCCAATAATGAGTATGCCGTAGAACCATTATTAGAAGCATAAACATTATCAGTATAATCGTAAAGTCCACTTTCTACATAATAGAAATCTTTAGAGAAAATAACCTCAATAATATGTTCACTAACCTTAGTAAATGACTTTTGTTCGTCATTATAATTACTAGAGTAAGTGCTTGTAATTATTTCATTAATATCAAAAGAATGTGTATTTGTTGCATCATCTTCAAGTAAACCATTACTATATCTACTTAAACTAATTATAGTTATTCCATCAAGTACTACTTTGACTAAGTGATAACCAGTTGATGGTGTAATATTGATAATATGTGAACTAACAGTATTGATATGAATAGCCTTAGAATAGAATACTTGCTCATAAGTTTTGCTAGGTTCGTTATACATAATATCTTTATTAACTACATAACTATTACCTTTATTTGCATCATTATTATAAGTAGTAGCAGTATCAATAACAGTTCCACCACTCATAGCATTCTCACCACTCACAAATTCAACACCTTCAGTTTTAATAGTAAATGTAACATCGTGAGAGTTGATATTACCAATTAATACTGGATAAGTATATCCGTTACTAATATAACTATCTATAGACCAAATATTAGTAAAGTCAAAACCTGTTATATTTTCCGATGAAAGAACATTTGTTGCTATTCCAGTTACTCCTGCAGGAGTTCCAGAATAAGTGCCATTTAACATATAAGCATTAGTTGAGGCTAATGAAATTGGAGAAAGACCATTAGCAGATACTATGTTAAAGTTTGCAGAACTATAGAAGTATAGAAGAGTTAAACTTGTGCCACCACCACTTACAGCGTAGGAATGAGAAGCAGATGATGTGTATTCATTAATTCTAGCGGTATTATCACTTGCATTAGAATTGCCAAAATAAGTATCTCTTAAAGTTGCTGAAGAGTTATAACCAGTTATTCCTGCAAAATATTGATTACCATA
>JBJEXU010000245.1:0-1509 GCA_051886095.1 Christensenellales bacterium
TAATGGTCATTGCTCGGGTTGTAGGGTTGAGATTCCAACTGCTAAAATTAATAAACTTAAAGCAGAAGGAACTATTATTTGTGAACAATGCCATAGAATAATTTATAATAAATAATTTTAAAAAACATCTAGTAGAATAGACTAACAAAATGGTCACATTTCTAAGTTAGATGTTTTTTTGTTTATTTTGTAGAAATATTTAAATTTAATATTGTAATACTAATAAATATTTGCTATAAAGGGGATTTTTTAGTATAATATTATTATTGTAAAAAGGAATTTATAAATGTTATTATTTTTTAATAGATTTGATAATTCAATAGATTTTTTAATTTTTGCTATAGCATATTTGTTAGTAATTATACTATCCCTTAGTTTACACGAATTTGCTCACGCTTATGTTGCATATAAAAATGGTGATGAAACTCCTAAATTTCAAGGCAGGATTACTCTTAATCCGTTAAAACATATAGACCCACTTGGAATTTTATGTTGTGCCTTATTTGGATTTGGTTGGGCTAGACCCGTTGAGATTAATCCAAGCAATTTTAGAAACATTAAAAGGGGTGTTGGTTGGACAAGTGTAGCAGGTGTTCTTATGAACTTAATTCTTGCTTTCTTTGGTTATGGATTTGCTTGTCTTACTGCATTAATTACTGTACAGAATGTTTTTATTTCTTTCTTACAAAATTTCTTCTATTATTTATTCATTATTAATCTTAGCCTTGCTGTATTCAATATATTGCCAATCTATCCGCTAGATGGATTTAAACTTGTTGAGAACTATACTAAATACAATAATGGTTATGTGCGTTTTATGTATAAATATGGTAACTGGATTTTGCTTGCAATTGTTATATTTTTTGATGAATTACTTTTTTCTTTAATCTCTATAATATCTTATCCTATTACTTGGTTCTGGAATTTATTTTTTTAAATTTTAATTGTATTAATGAAATAATTATTAAGGAAAAATTATGGAAGAAAAAATTAACGAGTTAGATAAAGAAACTAATGAACTAGAGGCGTTGGATATACCGGGTGAGAAATTATCATTTAAATTAGAGAATTTCTCAGGCCCTCTTGACCTACTACTAGCACTTATTAGAAAGAACAAATTAGAGATTGAAGATGTTGAAATATCTAAACTTACCGAACAATATTTGGAAGTTATGAAAGATATTTCTACTGTTGACCTTGAAATTGCAAGTGATTTTATTGAATATGCTGCAATTCTTATTGAAATTAAAAGTAAAAAATTACTTCCTAAATTAAATGAAAACATTGATGACGAACTTGATGAAGAGTATTTAATCAAATTGCGTTTAAGAGAATATCAAATGTTTAAGGAAGTGAATGAGAAACTAAAAACATTAGAAAGTAATGATAAATTCTACAAGCAACCTGAGAAGGAAGCAAATAAATATAGAATTGTCATTAAAGATATGCAGTTAGATATGCTTCTTGACGCATTTGTTGGCATAATGCATAAGGTTAATAAGATTGAGA
>JBJEXU010000246.1:0-1503 GCA_051886095.1 Christensenellales bacterium
AACATACCAATAATAATATTAATTTATTTTTCTCAGATGAAACCGATACAATGGCATTTTATATTTACTATCCTGATATAGTAAAAGATACTATTAATGCACCTAATCCATCTAATGATGTTCAGAAAAGATATAAAGCACTATTATATCAACAAAAAATCCTAGATAATATATTTGACTATTATAGTAATAATCAAGAAAATTTTTATAGGGTGGCGGATAGTAAAAATATAAGTACTGGAGAAATAAATGATTTATATAAGAAATTGTCTAATTTAAATAATACTTTAGACGATTTTACTAAACAATATAATACTTTTATTGATGCTGTTGATAATGGAATTTCAGATATTATGGAATATAATATAACTTCCTATTCTTTTCAACTAAATAAAGTTATCGACGCTTCATTTAGTTTTATATATAAATTTCATAATATTTATTCAAAATATTGCCTAACTAATTATGATAGTTATACTCAAGAAAATTTAAATGTTTATGTCGACAAAGCATATCTTGACATTGCTTATATTGTCTATCTAGAAAATTTCAAATCTTTTAACTTTTCTGTAGGCGAGAATGGAGTATGCGATTTGTCTGGAGTTGTCGGTAGTGATTCGGATTATAACTTGCTTAAATTTTTAGATAGCAAGAAATCACTTAATCCAAGTTTATTAAATAATTTAACTGAGGGCTCGACCGATTATGAGTCAACTTTAGAAAAGTTAAACGAATTTTCTTATAGTCGTGATGTATTTGACCAAAAATTAAATAGTTATCTTTTAACTTATAATAGCCTTAATATGTATACAATTAGTAGTTATAGATTTGACCAAGTTAGTGGGGTAGAATATGATAATTACATTAAATCATTGTCCGCATCAGATAGGGCTACTGTTACTATGTTAGAGAATTTTATTGAGCATATTTTTAAGAACTATATTTCTAAATTAAATAATATAGTTAGTTAATTTAATAATTTAAGAGGAACATATGAATTACGAGAAATTAGCAGATTTACTTTATCCCAATGTAGATAAAGATATTAATAAATTTTTTGAAAAATATCCAAGTAGGAATTTACCAGAGAATGCTGTTGTTACAAGATTTGCACCTAGCCCTACGGGATATTTGCATCTTGGGGGATTATTTCAATGCGTTACACATCAAATGCTTTCTAAAGAGCCTTCAAGTGTGTTTTATCTTAGGCTTGAGGATACCGACCAAAAAAGGGAAATAGATAATGCAGGTCAATTACTATATGAAACAATGCTTAAGTTTGAAATAGAACCGACTGAGGGATATAGGGGAAATCTTGGTGATAAGGGTGCATATGCACCTTATGTTCAGAGCGAGAGACTAAAGATTTATACGGCCTTCGCTAAGTACCTTGTATCAAGAGGTAGGGCTTTTCCTTGTTTCTGTTCTAAATATGATGATAAGGAAGAAATTGTCGCTAAAAGAGAACAAGAAATTGAAGAAAATAATAATACTATAGACCAC
>JBJEXU010000247.1:0-5612 GCA_051886095.1 Christensenellales bacterium
GGGACAAAGGCTTTGTTTTTATTTTTTCTTTTATAAAACAAACATTCTTTACAGTGTTCCATCCTTGTTGATAATTTCATCATTATTACCTTTCTATTGTGCATTTATTTATGTATATTAGCACACTTATTGTATCATACTTAATTAAGGCGTTGTCAACCATTTTGATATATAATTATACAAAAGATTGACTAAGCGGGTTTTATATGGATATTTTGCAACGAATTAAGGATATTAGAGAAAGTAAAAATATGTCAGTTTATGAATTGGCAAAGAGATGCGATATTTCTAAAAATACTATATATAGATGGTATTCAAAAAATTATATACCAACATTGGATACATTACAAATTATATGTGAAAAAGGGTTTGAAATATCTTTAGTAGAGTTTTTTGCTGTGGATTGTGACTTAATTCCTGCTACCGATGAAGTGAAAGAATTAATAAGTATTTGGTCTACACTAACTCAATCTCAAAAACAAGCAATAAAACAGATTATGTTAAGTTATAAAAAGTAGAGTAATATATAATTTACGATAAAAAATTTTCTTGCTGTATTTTTAAATGTTGAGTAAAAAACACACCTATTTGAGTAGCCAATCATTTGGTTTTCAAAGGTGTGTTTTTATTAGCCGATACGGTATGTTTATGCTTGGAAATCTTCATCTAATTCGCCACATTCTAATTGGTTCTCAATGCTTTGGTCAGATGCGGTTTCAAATTCATTTGCAAATACTCTATTTAAACTATCTTCGTCATTCATAGCATACATTGCTTTTCTATAAACCTCATAAGAGATATTACCTTTTTGCCATTTCTCTCCAAGTTTTCTTTGAATATTTGGGATTTCATTCATTCGTTTATAATGTTCTATGACAAAAAGTGTTTCGTCAGATGTATAAGGAGTAGCATTAGGATTTTCTTGCAATAAACTTCTATTGGCAATAAGTAATGCTGTAGCACTAGGGAAATATTTTACAGTATTTTTATCAGTGTAAACAAATCCGCAAGGATAAACATCTTTACTTATAAAAGGTTTTCCATTTGACTTGTCACTATAAATATGGGGCGCATCAATAATAGAAGGGCGGTCTGTATAAGAGAAATGAGTTTTGCTTACTAATTTACCAGATGGGTCTAAGAAATTTTTTTCAATATCTACAATATCTGATGTGTTTCTTTCGTAACTTCCCTCTGCTTTGAATACATCAACTGGATAAAAACCGAATTCGTCAGCCTCACAAATGTACATTTGACCACGCGTATTTCTAATTATATTTCCGTCTTTGTCAATTAATACATCACCACCAGGGATTTTAACACTTTCTAAATTAGAGCCGTGAGATTTTAATAAAATATGTCCATTATCGTCAATAGAAAAAGTATTAAGAGGAGAGAAAAACATATCTCCAACTAGATGAGGTCTTTCAAGATGTCCATCTTTGTTTTGAGGCCCTAGAGCCTCTTCTAATTCTTCTATAGTTCGTCCATTCCTAATATAAACTTTATAGCAATAATTATTAAGAATACGCTTATCGTCGACGCTTAGTCTTTGTGGTTCGTCCCAACCTAAAACGCGTTCTCTTAAATCTCTAATTCTTGCATCATAACCATTTTCGTCTCTTCCGCATTGAACAAGAATATATGCTAGGTCAGTTCCTTTGATTGCTCTTAGTTTAGGTCTTTCAATATAACTCATAAATTATCCCCCATACTAAAATACTATATTTTTTATATTTTAACATATAAAAATTTAATTGTAAAGAGTCAATTTGTACTAAAATATATAATTTTTTAGTTAGGCATTTTTTAATAAGAAAATCACATAGAGATTAAAACTTCTAAGACTAATAATCAATACGACAACGAGATATAATTACATAAAAAATTGAGTTGATTTCTGTCTTAAAGTTTATGTATAAATAAAAAACTATAAATAAAATCGGAATTACTCTTTGTGATTTAATTGTAAAAAAATGGTAAGTTTGTTATACTAAATAAGATATGTAAATTTTATTGTGCTTTTAAATAAAATTCTTTCAGAATTGAATTTTACATATTAATATAAACAAAGAAAATTAAGGACGAAATATGGATATTGCTAAACAACTTAGTATGGAAATGGGGCTTACTCTTAACCATACAAACAACATTATTGGGCTTCTTGACGAAGGCTGTACAATTCCTTTTATTGCAAGATATCGTAAGGAACTTACAGGTAGTTGTGATGACCAAACACTTAGAACTTTTGATGATAGACTTAAATATTTGAGAAGTTTAACTAAGAGAAAGGAAGAAGTTGCTAATTTAATTACCGAGCAAGGTAATATGACAGAGGAAATTGAGAAAGCACTTGCTGAGGCTTTAACTTTAACCGAAGTAGAAGATATATATAGACCATTTAAACCTAAAAGAAAGACCAGAGCATCTGTGGCTATCGCTAAAGGACTTCAACCGTTGGCAGATAAAATTCTTGAACAAAAGCCATTTGATTTAATGGCAGAGTGTGAGAAATATATAGACGAAGAGAAGTGTGTTAATTCCGGTGACGAGGCTCTGCAAGGTGCTAAAGATATTATTGCAGAAATGATTTCAGATAATGCAAATCTTAGAAAAGAACTTAGAGAAGCACTTATTAATAAAGGCTTTATTACCTGTAAATTTGATGATTCTAAAGAAAATTCTTATACTTATGAAATGTATAAAGATTATAATTCAGAAATTAAGAAACTTCCATCACATAGAGTTCTTGCAATCAATCGTGGCGAGAAAGAGGGTATACTTAAAGTGTCTTTAACTCTTAACGAAGAGTTTGCACATAATTTAGTTGAGAGCAAGGTACTAAAGAAGAATAGTCCATTTGAGGAACTTTTGAAGGAAGTTTGCTTAGATAGTTATGATAGACTTATTTTTCCAAGTATTGAAAGGGAAGTTAGAAACGAACTTACAGATAAGGCAAATGAACAGGCAATCAAAATGTTTGAGGTTAACCTAAAACCTCTACTTATGCAACCACCTCTTAAGAATAAGATTATTTTAGGTTTAGACCCAGCATATAGGACGGGCTGTAAGATAGCAGTTATAGATAGCAGTGGCAAAGTCCTAGATACCGCCGTTGTATATCCAACACCACCACAAAATAAAATTGAAGATGCTACAATCAAATTAACGCAATTAATTATGCGTCACGATGTTGATGTTATATCTATTGGAAACGGAACTGCGACAAAAGAGAGTGAAATTTTTGTTGCTAATTTAATCAAAGGTTTACCTCGAAAAGTTACTTATGCAGTAGTTAATGAAGCGGGTGCTTCGGTATATAGTGCAAGCAAACTAGGTGCTGCCGAATTTCCAAATTATGATGTTGCTCTAAGGTCGGCTGTATCTATCGCCAGACGACTTCAAGACCCACTAGCCGAACTTATTAAAATTGATGTAAAATCCATTGGTGTTGGTCAGTATCAACACGATATGCCTCAGAATAGACTTACAGAGGTGTTAAATGGCGTAGTTGAGAATTGCGTAAATACTGTAGGTGTCGATGTTAATACCGCTAGCCCAAGTTTACTAAGTTTTGTGGCAGGTCTTAATTCAGGAGTGGCTAAGAATATTGAAAAATATAGACAAGAAAATGGCGAATTTAAAAATAGAGAAGAACTAAAGAAAGTTCCTAAACTAGGCGATAAAGCCTATGAACAATGTGCAGGTTTCTTAAGAATAACCGATGGTAACAATGTCCTTGATAACACAGGTGTACACCCAGAAAGTTATGAGATTGCCTATAAACTACTTGAATACTTTAAATTAAATATCACAGATGTTAAAGATGATAAACTTGCCCTTCTTCCAAAAATGCTTGAGAAAGAAGGTGTAGAAAAAGTTGCTGAAAAATTAAAAGTAGGTGTACCAACTCTAGTTGATATAGCGGGCGAACTAGCCAAACCTGGTAGAGATATTCGTGATGATTTGCCAAAGCCAATACTAAAAAGTGCCCTACTTGGTATTGAGAACTTAAAAGTCGGAATGGTTATGACCGGCGTTGTTAGAAATGTAATAGATTTTGGTGTCTTTGTAGATATTTCCGTTCACCAAGACGGTTTAGTTCATATAAGTGAAATAAGCAAAGACTATATCAAACACCCAAGTGAAGTTCTTAAAGTTGGTGATGTAGTCAAAGTTAAAGTTATCAGTGTCGATGTTGACAAGAAGAGGATAGGATTGACTATCAAGGGTGCTGTCGATGACGACCTAACCGAGGGGCTATAAACTTCGTTATACTTCGTTTCTGAAAAGAAAAAACAAACATCCGTGAATGTTTAATTCTACGGGTGCTTGTTTTTCTTTTCGAGCCTCGTCTAACTTGTTTCTAGCCCCTCGGTTCACATAATAAAGTAAACTGCAATATTAATAGTATGTGAACCGCTTTCTGCGAAAAAACACTAGTCATTTACGATTAAGTAAACTCCTAGTGTTTTTTTCTTGAAATACTCGTCTAACTCGTTTCTAGCCCCTCGGTTCACATATAATAAACAATTTTAAAACACCCGTGAATGTTTAATTCTACGGGTGCTTTTTTGTTTAAGACCTTTTACTTGGTTGATAGCGAGTTGTATAATTTTAAGATATTGTCTATTTCTTTATTTTTATTATGCCACCAATTCATACTCCATAGTCGGTATACTTTCCAGCCTCGACAATCTAAGTATTTTTGACGGAAGATATCCCTTTCTCGGGTATTAGTATTGCAATATAAGTTGCTATCGAACTCGATTCCAAGAATGTATTTAGTTTTATCAGTGTTTCTAATTGCAAGGTCGACTTTATAATTGCCATAACCCACGTGGTATTCTACTTCAAGTCCTTGTTTAGTTAAAGCATTTCCAACGCTTAAAATTAAGTTATCTGTTGGGTTTTCTTTGGTGGTTGTAGAGGTCTCAGATAGTGAGTTAAGTATTGCAGATGCAGTTACTTTGTCTTTATTACTAATTGCCCAACAATATTCTAAATATTTGCGGAATAGTTTTGGTCCGTCATTCTTAAGGTCGTTGACCGTGAGTTCTTCAGGGAATATAGAGGTTACAAGTGTAATTTTTCTCTTTGCACGAGAAATGGCTACATTTAATCTGTTTTCTCCACCTTGTTGGTTAAGCCAGCCGAAATTTCGCACTACTTTACCATCTTCATTTTTGGCATATCCGATTGAGAATATAATATGGTCTCTTTCGTCGCCTTGAACATTCTCTATGTTCTTTACAAATAGTCCAATGTCTTCGCCATTGTCTTTACGCTCTAGTTCTTTCTTTAGGTTAGCAGAAAAATCTTGGTCCTTTAAACATTCTCTATCTAATTCGTCTAATATTGCATCTCTTTGATTAGTATTGAATGTGATTATTCCAATTGTTTCCTTATTTTCTCGAGTTTTTAAAAATTTTTTAACAAGAGAGACTACTTTAACCGCCTCATTCTTATTACACCTATTAGTCCATAGACCATTGTCTATTTTAACAACTTCGATTGGTGGTGAAGATAATTCCTGAGTATTAGGTGATACATTTAGTCTACCGCCATAGAAAGCATAATTCGAGAAATTAATAAGTTCCTCATATTTACTT
>JBJEXU010000248.1:0-5606 GCA_051886095.1 Christensenellales bacterium
TAAGAGCAATCGTGGTCATTTCTGGGTCAAGACTCTTCTCGTATCTAGCACTAGACTCACTTCTAAGTCCTAGAGCAGTTGCTGTTTTTCTCACTTTAACAGCATCAAATGTTGCACTCTCAAGGAATGTACTATTAGTGTCATTTTCAATTTCACTACTTAGTCCACCCATAATTCCAGCAATAGCGCCAATTTCAGAATTTAAGTCAATAACCATAGTTCCAGTTGGAAGTACTCTATCCACTCCATCTAGAGTTGTAAATGGTGTATCTTTATCAACATCTCTAACCACTATACTCTCAACCTTGCTTCCATTAAAACTATGCATAGGCTGACCAAGTTCAAGCATTATATAATTAGTCAAGTCTGCAAGCAGAGATATTGCTCTCATTCCACAATAATAAAGCCTAATTTGCATTGTCATAGGACTAACATTTTTGGTTATATTTTCCATTCTTAATGCCGAGTATCTATAACAACTCTTGCTCTCGACCGATACATTAAGTTTAGGAAGTAGAGAATAATTTGTATTATCCACTACATATTCTTTTAATTTTCTACCAGTAATAGCGGCAATTTCTCTTGCTATTCCATAATGACCCCACATATCTGGTCTATTGGTTAAAGACTTATTATCTACTTCAATAAGCGTATCTTCGATAGGTAATATTTCCTTTAAATCAACACCAATTTCGGTATCATCTCCTAGGTCTATAATTCCACTATGGTCTTCTCCAATGCCAAGTTCTTTAATGCTACAGCACATTCCATAGCTTTCAACACCCGCTAAGTTCGCCTTGCTTATTTGTATATCACCAAGCCTTGCACCAATTACAGCAAGTGCAGTAACCATTCCCACTCTCACATTGGGAGCACCACATACAATCTGCAAAGTTTCTTTGCCTGTATTAACTTTTAAAATATGCAATTTTTTACTATTGGGGTGATTTTCTACACTTTCTATTCTTGCAGTAATAATTCCGCTTATATCTTTCCCCTTCTCAATAACATCTTCTACTTCAGCACAAGAAAGGGTAAATTTATTAGCAATATCATAAATATTAAGACCGTCTAAGTCAACAAAATCTTTTATCCAGTTAATTGATATATACATATAATTTCCTCCCTTATTTTATCCTTGTCTGTTCAAGTATTTTCAAATCTTTGCCATTAAGGTGTCTAATATCATTAAAGCCGTAAGTCATCATAACAAGTCTGCTAAGTCCCAAGCCAAAAGCAAATCCTTGATACTCATCTGGGTCAATTCCACCCATTCTTAATACATTTGGGTGAATCATTCCGCAAGGACATAATTCAATCCAACCGCCATTTTTACATACTCTACAGCCCTTGCCTCCACAATATGGACAAGAACAGTCAAGTTCAAATCCCGGTTCAACGAATGGGAAAAATCCAGGACGAAGTCTAACATTTACCTCTTTCTCAAAAACTTCAGATAGCATAGTTTTCATAAAATAAATAAGATTGCTAATAGATACATTTTTGTCAATCATAATACCTTCCATTTGAAAGAAAGTATTTTCGTGGCTTGCGTCAAGTTCCTCATTTCTAAAACATCTTCCAGGGAAAATTGCTTTAAGTGGAGCACCATATTTTCTCATAATCTTATTCTGCATTGCAGATGTATGCGTTTTAAGCACCTGACCATTATTAAGATAAAAGGTGTCTTGCATATCTCTTGCTGGGTGAAATTTAGGAATATTAACCGCTTCAAAGTTGTTATATTCAGTTTCAACCTCACAGCCGTCCTCTACCGTAAATCCCATTCCTCTAAAAATATTTATAAGTCTCTGTTGAATTATAGTAACAGGGTGTAAACTTCCAGTTTTTGTGGAACTTGGAGTAGTCAAATCCACTCTTTCCATATTATTTAATTCATCTTTAATAGACTTCTCTATTAGTTCTTTGTTTTTATTATCTAACGCTTTAGAAACATAATCTTTAAGATTATTTACTCCCACACCAAATGTCTTTTTGTCCTCGACACTCATATCTTTAATTAATTTCATACAAGAAGTTAAATGTCCAGTTTTACCTAAGAACATAACTCTTAAATTATTAAGGTCTTCAGACGACTGAACTTTACCTAATTCTTCATCAAATAATTCTCTTATACTATCTAGTTCTTTCATTTAATATCTCCTTTAATTTTTAAAAAAAGCCCTATGCTCTAGAAACTCTAAAGCATAGGGACGATTTTGTTCGTGGTACCACCCTATTTCTAAGTGCAAATTGCACTTACTTAATTATATCTTTTTTACGGTGATATAACCGTTTAGTATTTCTACTAACTGCTCTTATGTCCGAAATTCAGAAAATAATTTAAAACCATATAGATACTCTCAGCTACTAATATCTACTCTCTGTATAAGTATTATTACCTACTTTGACATCGTCATTGCATTTATTCAACTATCATACATTTTAACATTGTTGAGAGTCCTTGTCAAGCCAAACAATTATTAAATTAAATAAATAACACTAGGCTTTCCTAAGAACTAATTACATTGCAACTGGTGCATTAATCCCAAGAAGTTTAAGTCCTTTGGCAATTATATTTCTTGTGTACTCAACTAATTTTAGTCTATATTTACTAACCCTTTCTCCATCAATAATTCTATAATTATTATAAAATTTATTAAACAAAGCACAAAGACTAATTAAATATCTACTTATGTAGCAAGGTTCAAAGTCCTCTGCCGACTCTATAACCATTTTCTCAAACCCATTAATATGTTTAATAAGTTCAAAAGTATCTACATTATTAATATCTTCTAAATCTTCAAAATCTACTTTATTATTTGCTTTTTCTAAAATACTGCAACATCTAGCGTGAGTATATTGAATATATGGACTAGTTTCTCCATCAAAATTTAGACTGCTTTCAAGGTCAAAAACACAGTCTTTAACCCTTTCAGTTTTTAAAACACCAAACTTGACAGCACCTATACCAATGTCGGCATTTAACTTCTCAATATCCTCAAGTTTAGTGCCTCTTGTTGTAATAATTTCTTTTGCTTTGTTTATAGCTAATTCAATCATATCTTTAACAAGTGCTTGTTTTCCAAATCTACTTCCAATCTTTCCACTAGGAAGACTATAAGTTCCATAAGAAATATGCTTCAAATTCCTTGCATAATCTTTTCCCATAAGTTCAAGGACTTTAAACCATCTTTCAAAATGCAATTTTTGTTGTACGCTAGTTACATATAAACCCAAATCAAAATGATATCTATCATATCTATCAAGTGCAGTGGCCAAATCTCTAGTAGCGTATAGGCTAGCACCATCGCTTTTTTGAATCATACAAGCACCTAAATCATATTTACTAAGGTCAACAATTTTAGCCCCTTGGCTGGTTTCAAGCAAACCTTTATTATCTAATTCTTCTAGTACAGGTTGCAATTTATCATTATAATATGCCTCACCTATCCAACTATCGAAAGTAATATCAAGCATATCACATAGTCTTTTTGCTTCTGCAATAGAGACCTTAATTATTTTGTTATAAATCGCTATTGCTTCAGGGTATTTGTTCTCAATTCTTAAGAACCAATTTCTCGCTTCGTCATTTAAACTTTCATCTTTATCTGCTTCAACATTGAATTTAACATAAAGGTCTTGAATATAGTCAACCCCTTTTTCTTCTATCTGATTAACATCACCCCATTTAAGAATAGCGGTAATCATCTTACCAAATGGTGTTCCGTAATCTCCTACATAGTTTAATCTTTTTACATCATAACCCAAGTACTCATATGTATTAGAAATTACACTTCCAATTACTGTTGTAGATAAATGCCCAATATGCATATATTTTGCTAAATTTAAACTACTAAAATCTACAAAAACAGTCTTCCCTTTACCTATTTTATTATCTATACCTATCTCCATTTCTTTAGATATAAGTTCAAAAACACTTTTTTTATTTAGAAAAAAATTTAAATATCCATTAACATTTTCAACCTTATCAAACAAGTCACTATTAATTGATGCAAGGATATCATCTGCAATCATTACAGGGCTTTTCCTAAACATTTTTGAAAGAGAAAAACAAGGTAATGTAATATCTCCATTTTTGCTGTCGTTTGTATATGTTAATAAGCCATATAAATTCTCAACTTGAGTTAATTCTTCATTATCTTTTAAAACATCAAACACTAATTGTTTTAAGTCCATTAATCTTCTCCTAATATTCTAGTTAAATTGTAATCCAGTTCACTTTTATTAAAATTAGAACCGTGACCCGGATAAAAATGCTCAATTCCATTGCTTAAGGTATTCTTTATTCTCATTAAAGAAATCTCTTGCTGTTTTTCATCTCCGCTAAATAAATCACACCTGCCAACTTCAATTTTAAATACAGTATCTCCAGTAAACATATTATCTTCTATTACAAAACAACTACTATCTATACTATGTCCTGGAGTATTGTAACACTTTACTTTTATACCACCTACCTCTAATTCCTCACCATCAACAAATGTCTTAATATTTTTCTTATCTTTGATTGTGAATGGTATATCTAGGATTGACATATTCTGGTCTGCCTTATAAAGCATAGACTTGCCTTTCTCAAAAATATAAGCAACAGCCTTATACTTATTAAGTATATTATCTAGTTCAAGAATATGGTCAAAATGGGAATGAGTTAAAAGAACGGCTCTTAATATTGGTCTCGGATTAAACATCTGAAGAGCCTCGTCAATTTGACTCACGCCTACTCCAGCATCAATAAGTATAGCATCGTTATCAACAATAACTAAATAAGAATTTTGAGACATATGCTCTTCAACCATTTTAATAATATCCATATCTTTCTCCCCAAATTTTCAACTCTAAAGAGTGTAACATATTATTAAAATTTTGACAAGGTAATTAGATTTATATATAAAAGTAGTTTTCAAATCATCAAAACAATTCGTCGACACATTTAAATAAAAAAACACATACAATGCAATGAGTACATTAATTTGTACTATAAAAAGTCGAACCTAGGAGAAAAATATGTTTTTTAATAGATGCGGTTGCAATAGATGCGACAGATGCGATAGATGCAACAGATGCAATAATTGGAATAACTGGAATAATTGCGGTTGTGGTTGCTCCAATCCATTTGTAAATGTAAATGGTTGTTGCAGTAGAACTTTCGTAGATTCTGGATTTTAATAATAAGTTTAATAATTCAATATTAATCTAATAAAATCTTCTAAACTTGTCATAATTAAATATATTTTCTCATAAATTTTTACAAGCAGTTGCAATTCGTTTTTATGAAAATTATAATTTAAATACATTATATATTCTTGTTGACAAAATACTACAAATATTTTATAATTACTTCGTAAAATTTCAAAAGTTGAATTGAATTGTTACAGAAAAATTTTTTAAGGAGATGAAATTATGGCAAGTTCTAAAAGATATTTTGGTCTTAGTTGGGTAGTTTGTTTAATTTTAGCAATTATACCTATCACTAGTGTAGTTTGTGGCATAATCACTAGAATTCAAAGAGGACACATTCTTGGTGCTATTCTTAACTTAATTCTATGCCCAATTTTCTATGTAATAGACCTAGTAACTATGAT
>JBJEXU010000249.1:0-5581 GCA_051886095.1 Christensenellales bacterium
AGTTTACCGAACTTACTAGAACCGTTAGTAGTAAGACCGATGGTTCTAATGTTATGTATATTTATATGAACAAAGACTATGACCACGCTTTTTCTCAGACTACGGTTAATGAAGAGAATACACTTGGGTATACTTTTATTTCAGGTTCTAGCATTGTAGATAAGGCATCTGGCAAGGAATATGCAAATAAGTTATTTAGTTCAACTATTGGTGTTAATATGACTACTACTCTTGATAATGTGGAAATTAGTGGTACTTTTGGTAGTTATACTAGAATTGTAATCACTATTGTCACAATTTTATTAGTAGTTGCAAGTGTTGTTATTGCATATCTATTATTTAAAGAACTTGGTTTAGTTTCTTGTTTATCATTACTATTCTCACTTATGTTCTCAGTTCTTGTATCTGCCGTTTGTGATTTACAGATTACTTTTGCTGGTTGGTTGGGTTTTGTAAGTGGCTATGTTCTTAACTTTATGTTGCATTTATACTACTTAAATGTTATTAAAAAAGAATATGCTGTTGGTAAGAAATTTACAGTTGCATTTACATCGGGATACAGAAAGGCTTTATTTAATATATTAGATATCTTGTTAATTACAACTGGAATGACATTACTAACATTAATTGTGCCTAGTAATTTAGTTAAATCATTTGCATATAATTTACTTATGACTATACCATCTACTGCTTTTACATCAATGTATTTAAACAAAGTACTTGCTGTTAATTACACTGCTTTCAATCTTAAAAATGAAAAGAAAGTTAATTTTAGAAGAGAGGAGGCTGTAAGTGATGAAAAATAAAACTTTTAAATATGTTGATAAATTTAAGTATTTAATGTTAATTCCAATAGTACTTTTATTATTTGCTATAGTTTTTGGTGCAATTTTTAATCTAAATTTTGATTATGATTTTAGAAAAATAAGTAATTTCTCTGTCAAATTCAATACAACAGTAACTGAAACTGAATATGATATTCTTGAAAATGAAATTATTGAAATATTAGACGAGAATGGTTTTAAAGATTATCGAATTGAGAGAGTAGGTACTGGTGCTCAAAATGCTGTATTTGTAAAAATTGCAAATGACGATAGTAAACTTGATAGTAAAATTGAAGATGTTAAACTTGTTATTGAAGAAACATTGCTAACTAGAGCCGATAATTTAACAAGTTCAGTTGTTGTATCATTAACTGATACTGATTATTCTCTTCCAAAAAATGTAACAAATATGATTTGGTTCTCTGTGTTGGCTGTTGCTTGTATAGTAGTATTTGTTTTTGCTTATACTGCAATAAGATACAACTTGATGGCTGGTTGTTCACTTGCACTTAGTATTATAATTGAGATTATTATGCTACTATCTGCAATGATTACATTTAGAATACCATTTAATTATTATTTCGTTGTTCCATATATTGTAATGATTTTAACTACAATAATTAATGCTACTTATATTAATAATTATTTAAAGCCTACATTAAATGACGATGCATATAATAAATATACTAATTCTGAAAGAGTAGAAGAGGCAACTTTGAAGACTTACAAAGGTATTAATATTTATTCTTCAATGTTAATAATCCTTGTTCTTGCTGTTATGTTCTTTGGTGGCCCATCGCTTATTTATTTAGGTCTAGCAATAATTGTAGGTATAATTATATCTATATTTGTTTCTCTTCTTATCAATACTACTCTTTGGTCTTTCTGGTATAAAAAAGATAAAGATAAAATGTTAAAAAGAAGAATTGAACTAGAGAAACAAAGAGAAGAAAACAAAAACAAAAAGAACAACAAGGAAGATGAAAAGATTGTTGTTTAATAAAATTTTTAAGCCCTTATAAAATTTATAGGGGCTTTTTTCGGAAAAATTTATGGAATTCATTAAAAAAAATAATATACAATTTAATAATGATAAAATATTAAAGATATCAAGCAAATTTAATTTAAATGAAGATGTGGTAAAACTTCTTTTTGCAAGGGGTATAGATAGTGAGGAACTAATTGAGAAATACTTAAGTTCGGGAACTACTCAATTATATAATCCGTTCTTGCTAAGAGATATGGATAAAGTAGTTGAAAAAATAAGATTTTATATAAATAATCAAAAAAGCATACTTATTATGGGAGACTATGATACCGATGGAATAAGTGCTTCGGCGATATTGTATAAATATTTTGAGAGTAAAGGCATTAAAGTTAATGTTTTTCTTCCTAATAGATTTGTTGATGGATATGGATTGACTGTTGATACAATTTTAAAAGTAAAAGATATGTATAATCCCGATTTAATTATTACAGTAGATTGTGGAATTACTTGTGTGGAAGAAATTAAATTTTGTAAGCAAGTGGGAATTGATATAATTGTTACTGACCACCACGATATTCCAGAGACTATTCCTGATACGCTTATTATTAATCCTAAACTACCTAATCAGATTTATCCATTCAAAGAATTATGTGGCGCTGGTGTTGCACTTAAATTAGTTCAAGCATTGGGAGGACTGGAAGAGGCATTGAAATATACAACTATTGCCTCTCTAGCAACTGTAGCAGATATTGTTCCATTACTTGATGAAAATAGGGCATTAGTAAAATTAGGTCTTGCAAACCAGAAGGAACAATTGCCTAAAGGACTTAAAGCACTATGTAAACAACTTAAGATTGCTTTACCTTTAACTAGTACAGATATTTCATTCAAGATTGCACCAAAGATTAATGCAACAGGAAGAATGGGTGATGCTATTATTTCCTTTAAATTATATGTTGAAAATGATGATGCTTTAATAAAACAAAATATTAACGAACTTCTTGAACTTAATGATAAAAGAGTAAATGAAACAAATAATATTTTTACATCTGCTTGTGAAATGCTTGAGGATACTAATGTATCTAGGCTTGGAATGATTGTACTTTATAATGAAACTTGGGAAAGTGGAGTTCTTGGGATTATTTGTTCTAAACTTGTAGAGAAATACAATAAGCCTGTTTGTTTACTTAGTCTTGTTGATAATGAATTTAAAGGTAGTTGTAGGAGTATTCCGGGTGTAAATATTTTCGAGGCGCTTAATAGTGTCAGTGATTTATTAATTAGATTTGGAGGTCATAATCAAGCGGGGGGACTATCTATAGATAGGAAAAATTTAAAAGAATTTAGAACAAGAATTAATGATTATGTTTTACAACACACTAACGAAGATGAATTGGTTTCTAGAAAATACTATGATATGGATATTACTAATATTAATGTTACTCCCGATTTTGTAAACGACTTAGAAATATTTGAACCTTGTGGGTTTAAAAATGAGAAACCTACTTTTAAAATTAATATAAGTGAAAATTCGGCATCAAGAATGATGAATTTCCCTCAACATATTAAACTTAAGCAAAATAATATCAATTTAATAGGATTTGGTAAGGGAAATTATTTTTATAATCTTAATGTTAATTGTAATAAGGAAGCCATTATTGAATTGTCTTTAGAGAAGAATGGTAAAAATAAAATTAACGGATTTATACGACATATAAATTATTCTAGACTAAATACCGCTACTAAAAGTGAGATTATATCTGCTAATTACTTAATGCAACTTAAATATATTAATTATAAAAGTGAATATAATGATTTTATAAAAATTAATTTTGATGATGCTATAGATAAAATCAATAAATTATGTCAGAAAAGCAAATTTGGAACTGCTGTTATAATTAACGATATGGATACTTATTTTAATTGCGTTAAATTAATAAAAGGCATTAATAATTATGAATTATTTAATATTTATAACGCCTGTGGTGAAAATGTAATTATTTTTGCTCCTAGTAGTGAATTAAGTCTTAAAGACTATCAGAATATTTTTATAATCGACAGTTATTTGTGTAATGGGTATATCTCTTCGCTTTGCACTAAGTTTAATAAGGTGTATACTATAGATAGTAAGATTAATATGAAATTATTTTCTTCTCTTGATACAAGTAGGAATACTTTTGCTAAGATTATGAATGCGATTAAATCAAATGTTGCATCTTCTCCAGTTCCTGATATAATTACATATTTTAATAATTTAAGAAGATTTAATTTGATTGATAAATCTATCAAATATAATCAATTTATTTTCTTTATGCTTACAATGGAAGAACTGGGGATATTAACATTTGAAGAAGGCTTAATTAAGATATCAGGAATTAAAAGCAATTTAGAAAACTCTAGTATTTATAATTTTATTACCGAATTTTTATCTATTAAATAGGAGGGTAACCTTAAATGAATGATTTTTTGGAATATATGAAGAAGGAATTAGGTTCAAATGATTATATGCTTGTTGAGAATGCTTATAATAATTTATTAACTCTATATCATTCCGATGGTCTATATACTAAAGATTTTGCTTGCAAAATTGCTACTAGAATTTATGAAAATAGACTTGATACAAACTCTATTATAATTGGACTAATTTATCCAGTTTTTAAAGTCAATCCAGAAATAATAAATACTAATGTTACAAATGAAGAAATTAGAGAGATTTTTAGACGACTTAATAAGATTGAAAATTTAAATTTATCTACTCATCAAGAACAATTAGAAAACATAAAAAATATGTTTATTGCTCTTGCTAAAGACATTAGAGTTATTATTATAAAATTGTGTATTGAGGAAAGTAAACTTTATTTTCTTGATAAAATTTCTCAAGAAGATGTTGAGAAATATATGCAGGAAGTAACCGATGTTTATCTTCCTATATGTCAAATGCTTGGACTAAGTCAGATTAAAAATAATTTTGGTAATGAAACATTTAAATATTATAAACCTGCTATGTATCAAGAACTTACTGAAGCATTAAATATGTATATGGAAGAAAGAAACTCCCAAATACAAGAGGTTATTGATAAACTAAAAACTGATATGGTTTCAATTTGTCCTGATGCTGTAGTATATGGTAGACAAAAACAATTATTCAGTATTGCTAAGAAACTTCAAAGTAAGAATATGGGTATTAGTTCTATTAAAGATATTTATGGTAGAAATAATTATCTACATTCAGTTGCAGATAAGGGTGCTTTTAACGAGAATAGACTAAATCAGATTATGGATATTCTTGCCGTTAGAATACTGGTTAATACAGTAGAGGAATGTTATACAGCATTGGGAAGAGTGTTTACTCTTTATAAACCGCTAGGTAATTTTAAAGATTATATTGCCAATCCTAAGGAAAATGGTTATCAATCTTTGCATACTGCAATTATTCTTGATAATGGTGACCCTGTTGAAGTACAAATTAGAACTTTTGATATGCATACATATGCTGAATATGGACTTGCTGCACACTGGGCTTACAAAGAGAAAAAGAAAGTTGACGAAAGTGGAGTTAAGATTAACTATATTAGGTCTATTATGGACTTGCACAAAGAAAAGTCTAGTGATGAATTGCTTGAAATAATGAAAACTGATGTTTACAGTGGTAAAATTTTTGTTCAATCGCCAATGGGAAAAATTCTTGATTTCCCAGAGGGTGCTACACCTATAGATTTTGCATATGCCATTCATAGCGTTCATAGGAAGATTTAAATATTGGCCTTGC
>JBJEXU010000250.1:0-5561 GCA_051886095.1 Christensenellales bacterium
CTCTAAATGTTACATATCTAATTCTTGCCCATTGTGCATAAAGAGTAACATCTTCGCTTACAGTATGGGTATATTCTTTGTCGACATAATAATATTGTTGGTTATTAGTAGTCACATCATCTTGAACCCATCTATAGTAAACTACCGAATTTTCTGCTGTAGTTTTAGGTGTGGTGGACCAACCAATAAATCTATAACCACTATTACTACTTAGAAAACTCTCTGTAGTAATTTCATAACTAGACAAATCTAGTTTGTTAAAAAATTCTGTATTTTCGTTTGCTCTTGTAAATTCGGCTGTTTGATAGAACTTACCATAATGTTCATCATACTTATAAACTGTAATTGATGCAATCTTACCATTAGAGCCAGTGCTATTTTTATTAAACGACAAAGTATAAGATTTTCTTTGCCATTTAGAATACAAATGAAATTCGTATGTATTAGTAATCTCATTATATGTAGAATTAAAGTTTCTAGTCTCGTCATCTAAATATGATAGATAAGGAACTTCTTTGCCATCAATAATTTTAACCATTACGGTCATTTTTTCTGCATCTGCAGGAATGGTAAGTTCCTCATCAAGATACCAACCCACGAATTCGTATTCTTTGTAATCTTCAATATTAATGCCTTCTGCATTAATCATACCATCTATATCACTTAATTCTGCTTTAACATAATCGGTTATAGTAGTCAAACTATTTAGGTACTTAATAGGTTTGGTTTGTTGAACACGATTATTTCTAATAACAAAGTTACCATCTGCATCACGCATTGGAACTCCGTCAATCATAAGATATTCGTTACCGGTGTGTGTTACAACATCGTATTCATTTTTCTCCCAATAAGCATAAAGGTCGACATCGCTATCTTGCAATGCATAGAATGTTCCACCTGCAAGTGTTACATCTTCTGAAGCAATAACCTCTTCTTCCTTAACTTTGGTTGTCCAACCAACGAAGTGATAGCCAGTTCTAGCACTTAATTGAGGAATTAAGACTCCGTTGCTATCTAGTCCAGTTGGTAAGGTTAGGGTGGAATTATATTTGACATTTTCATATGTCATATAAAGAACTGGTTTGTCTTGGTCGGGGTCGTCGTGATGTTCTTGTATCCAAAGTCTTATGTTATACTCTTTAAGTTCATACATACCAAATAGGTCAAGGTAATCTACATCAACCTCCCTTTCGGTATCAATCACTTCATTACCACCGATATCATAAGACCAATATAAAAATTTATATCCAAATTTTTCTACTGGTTTAATAGCACCAAGAGGCGAATATTTCTTAATCTGAAATGTACTTTCTTTCTCTTGATTATTTCCACAGATAGAATAAAGTGTTATGGTTGCCTTTGGATAAGCATACACATAAAAAACTGTAGACAATAATGCCAACAATAAAAGTATTACTATTAGTAGAGTTTTGATTAATAAATTTTTTCTCTCGGTTCCACCCTTTTTATCAGCCATATCAAACCTTCCCATTCTCATTTATATTAATATAATTAACTATGCGCACGCACGCGTATTTAAAAATGTGCTTGACCACACACTTAGAACCAATTATATCTTTAACTATATTTTATTATTTAATATAATTGGTGTCAAATTTTTTACTAAAACCTCAAAAAATGGTTATTTATGTAAGATTTTGAATTTTTATAAGTTATTATGTAAAAACGCCTACCTTAAGCCTTTAATTAATACTCATAGTTTGCTCAAATTATAGGTTTTTATTGCTGATAAGAAATATTTTAAAAGGAAAAACTCACTTCATATTTTTTGAAGTGAGTTTTTGTGATTTTTCATTTTAAAACGTGATTTATAATTTTGGATAAGCAACTAATCAAAGCACTATTCAATATTATTTTTCTTACGGAAATCCATTCTGCCCCTTTGAACGTGGTCTAGAATAATTTTTCTAATACGCAAAGATTTTGGAGTTACTTCAAGTAATTCGTCATCGTCAAGGAACTCAAGACACTCTTCTAAAGTCATAATCTTAGGTGCTTCTAGTCTTAAAGCCTCATCACTAGCAGATGAACGCATATTGGTTAATTGTTTTTTCTTACAAACATTTACTACTATATCTACTCCCTTAGGGTTAATTCCAACTACCATTCCTCCATAAACTTGAGTACCGGTCGTGATTAACATTCTACCCCTATCTTGAGAATTGAAAAGTCCATATTGACAAGCCTCGCCATTCTCATAAGCGATTAATGCACCATAATTTCTTCTCTCAATATTGCCTTTGTAAACATCGTATTTTTCAAATACTGATGACATAATTCCTTCACCTTTAGTGTCGGTTAAAAATTGGGATTTATAGCCAAATAATCCTCTTGAAGGAATAAGAAATTCTAGTCTACTTCTATTGCCGTGAGTGGTCATTGAAACTAGTTCGCCTTTCCTATTACCTAGTTCACTCATAACCGCTCCAACACTATCTTCTGGAACATCGGCTACAAATCTATCTATTGGTTCATATTTAACGCCATCAATTTCTTTGTAAAGCACCTTTGGCATAGAAACTTGAAACTCGTATCCATCTCTGCGCATATTTTCAATTAGAATAGAAATATGCATTTCGCCCCTACCAAGAACTGTAAAACTATCTGCACTATCGGTATCTTCTACTCTAAGGCTTAAGTCTCTAATACTTTCCTTGTAAAGCCTATCTCTTAAGTGTCTAGAAGTACAGAATTTACCTTCTTTGCCTGCAAAAGGACTATTATTAACAGAGAAAGTCATTTGAACAGATGGTTCACTAATTTTAACAAAAGGTATCGCCTCTTCGTGACCCCTTTCACAAATAGTATCACCGATAGTTACTTCTTGACTTCCAGCAAGACAAACAATTTCTCCTGCACTCGCCTCTTGTAATGGAACTCTTTTTAATCCCTCAAAAGCAAATATATTAACTATTTTAAAAGGTTTTGCCTTACATTCGCCATAGAAATTAACAACCCCTACAGTATCACCAACTTTAACAGTACCCCTTTCAATTTTTCCTATAGAAAGTTTACCCAAATAATCATTGTGTTCACTAGAACTTACAAGCATTTGAAAAGGTGATGAAATATCTGCTTTAGGTGCTGGAATATAATTAACAATAGTTTCAAAAAGTGGTTTCATATCTACACCCAATTTATCTGGGTCAAGACTTGCAATTCCTTGTCTACAAGAACAGAAAACGAAAGGACTTTCAAGTTGTTCTTCATTGGCATCTAGTTCTAAGAATAGTTCTAATACCTCATCAACAACTTCTTTAGACCTTGCTTCGGGTTTATCAATTTTATTAACTACTACAATAACTTTATGATTAAGTTCAAGTGCTTTTTGCAAGACAAATCTTGTTTGAGGCATTGGTCCTTCAAAAGCATCTACTACCAGTATAACACCATCAACCATTTTAAGAACTCTCTCAACTTCGCCACCAAAGTCTGCGTGTCCCGGAGTATCAATTATATTGATTTTAGTGCCATTAAACATTACCGCTGTATTCTTGCTAAGAATAGTAATTCCCCTTTCTCTTTCAAGAGCATTGCTATCCATTACTCTATCTTCTACTACTTGATTTTCTCTAAACACCCCACCTTGTTTAAGTAGTTCGTTAACAAGGCTAGTCTTACCGTGGTCTACGTGGGCTATAATTGCAACATTCCTTACTTCTGCCATATTTTCTCCTTATTTTATCTTGAAGTAAATTATTTTAAAAATACATAAAAAATTTTCACTTGCCTATTTTAGCACAAGAATTTTAAGTTGAAAAGTACTTTTGATAAAATTTATATAAAATAATAATAATTTTAGTGAGTGAGAAAAATATTTCCAATCCAAATTTTTCTTAAATCTAATTAAAGCATTAATGCTTTAGGTTTTAACCAATTCACCCTCCCTTTTAATATGTTATTTCACTGTCCTGTGTTTTTAAGTAACTAAAAAGACTTGCAAAATAATATCTGCAAGTCTTTATGTTTTATTTTTTATTTTTAGATTTTTTGTCTTTAGGTTTTAATTCTAAAGCCTTAACCACATCTTCTTGTATTTGCTCCTCTTTATTTTTGTCCCCTTCAGAGCAATCAATAACATTAACCAAAACCTCTTTAATTCTATTGTCTTCTACCTTACTAAGAGTAAAATGAATTTCAACAGGAACACTTACATATAAGCCATCTTCAATTCTTTCATCAAGTGTTTTATAAACTATAACCTTATCCTGTACGGGCAATTCCTCTGTAAGTTCAAATAAAAATCCGCCAATAGAAGAATAATCTGTTTCGGGCAAATGCTCTATCTCTAGTAATTCAAATAAGTCTTTTAAATCCATATCTGGGTCAACAACATATTCGTGTTCACTCTTCTTATCTATAATTTCCCTTTCTTCGCTATCGTCGTGCTCGTCATAAATCTCACCAACCATTTCTTCAATAGCATCTTCCATACATACAATACCGCTTGTTCCACCATATTCATCTAGAACAATCGCCATATGTTTTTTGGTGGATTGCATTGTTCTAATAACATCATCAACTTTCATATTCTCATTTATGAAAAGTGGTTCAGACATTATCTTCTTTATATAAATTTTCTCACCCGACAACATCGCTTTAAAGAAATCTTTTTGATTTAAAATACCGATAATTTTGTCTATTGTTTCATCATAAACCGGCAACCTACTATACATTGTTTCAACAAACTTATCTTGTATGTTTTTAACACTATCTGTATAGTTTATGGCAGAAACATCTACTCTTGGTGTCATTATATCATAAGCAGTTCTTTGTTGTATATCCAAAACACCTTGCATAATTTCCGCATTGTCTCTATCGATTACACCCTCTTCTTCCATTGTGTCAATAATGCTCTCAAGTTCGTTCTCGGTAACAGTTGGCTCACTCTCTAAACTATTTGATTTTGCTTTCTTAGAAGCGGCTCTTTGCATTGTTAAAAATATGCAAGAAATTGGTGTTAATACTTTTAGCAAAACATACATAAGGCCACTTGTTCTAAGTGTAAATTTTAGCGGTTCAACTTTAACTATAGTTTTAGGTAAAATCTCACCGAAAATTAAAACAATAATTGTCATTACTATTGTATTTACAACATTGGCAACAGATGGGTTAATAATGAGTCTCCCAAATATGTATGCACAAATTGTAGTAAGAGCAATATTAACTAAGTTATTTCCTATTAGTATTGTCGAAAGAGTTTTCTCATAATGTTCGGTTATATATATTGCTTTTCTAGCACCTCTTACCTTATTATCTGCAAGTCCTTTAAGTCTTATCTGGTTTACAGTTGTGAAAGCCATTTCACTTGCGGAGAAGTATGACGAACATATTATTAAAAATATTGCTAGCACATAAAGCCAAATACTTACCCCACCTAATGATATTGCACACAACTGCATACTCGGCACTGGTTCCATTTCTATTTATTAATCTCCTTTTGTTAAAAAATGTTTATGTGAATATTGTAACACATTTATCTTAACATGTAAAGCCTAAACCACATTAATTGGATATCCTAATAAAACTACGTCTCACAC
>JBJEXU010000251.1:0-5522 GCA_051886095.1 Christensenellales bacterium
GTTTTCTTCAGATTTATCTACAAGCATTACGGTAGCACCTTTACCAGTATTACAATCGCTCTTTGCCCAGAAACTTAATTGATAATAAGTATGTTGTTTTATTGTGAACTCTGAACTCTCAACTGCTTGATAACCATCTTTTTTGTTATACATAAATAAAGCATTTTGGTTGTTAGCAGAGCAGTTAGAACCAGGTGCAGAAATTGTTAAAGTATCATTTACATTTGTAAAAGAATTAACATCAACAATTTTACAAATTTGGTCTGTTGCATTTGATGTGCTTTGAAATTTCTTAGACCATGAATTAGAAACATCTTCAAAACCGCTATTTTCTACAGGCTCTGAGTACTTTGGGCTAAATGAAATAATATTAAAGTTATCATTGTCATTATCTTGAAGGATTGAAATTTTGTCATAATAACTATCTTCGCTATATCTTAAAATCCTTATTCTATTAAAGAATACTGCACCTTGAACTTTGTCAGTTTCGCTACCTAACCAAAGTTGAAGTTTGACAGTTTTTGCGTCCAATGTATCAATATAGAACGAATATTCTTCCCAAGAACCAAGAGTGGAGAAATTCTCAAATTTAGTTTGGTTATAATTTTCGTCCTTGGAATCTAAAAGACCAGTAAGATAAATAGATGCTCTTGGGTCGGTAGCAACTTTAGTATCAGTTGCCTGAGTTTTATAAGTATAAACAAGAACACTAATTTTATAATAACTATTTGCTTCTAAAGATAGGGATTTACTACTTTCATAACCAAGTTTACCAGCAGTATCATAAGAATTAATCATTAGATTCTTGTAATATCCTTCGTCTTCAGTAGTTTCTTTGTCTGTTACAGGCATATTAGGTTTAGTTTCTAGTTCCCATTCTTCAGAATTAAATGTAGTTTCGTCTTTAAAATTAACTACACCTTTCTTAAAGTCATTTTTAGATGCTTTATCTTTAAGAGTATCTGCAGACCAACCAGTTATAGAAGTTGTAGGTTTATCAGAAGTAGAAACATTAAAATTATATCCACTTCCAAAAACATTTGAAGTTACATCTTCCACAATGTAACTAGAAGTTCCTGCACTTACTTTAGTAGGATTATCATTATAATGTAATCCTGTAAATGCAGATGCTAATAGGCCGACACAAAGCACAGAACTACAAATGATTTTCTTAAATTTTGATTTTGAGTTTGACATATAAGTTCACCTTTTATAATTTTTTAGAAAGTGCTATAGCACAAGAATGAATTTTTTTGTTGAAAACACATACTTTCTTATTTTACATATTACAACTTTAATATTATATACTATTTTTCTTATCTATTCAAGTAAAATTGGTCAATTATATTTTAAAATACAAATTCTAAAAATAAAAAATGTTTTTCAAAATTTGGAAAATATTTCCAATTTTTAAGTAGTATGTGTACAATTTTGAAAATAATGCAACTAAGACTAATTAATTTTGATTAAATTTAAATTAATTTGAACATTATTTAATATGAAAAATTTTAAAATAAAACATTATAAAAATTATGAACTTGATGGATATGAGTGGGAAATTTCTTACAACAAAGAAAGAGAGAATAATAGGCAAAAAACAAGCATATGGATTAAATTATTAACAGGGGCAATTATTGGCTTTGTTAATGGGTTTTGGGGTGGTGGAGGTGGAATGATATGTGTGCCACTTTTAACTCAAATAATAAAATTACCAGAGAAAAAATCACACGCAACTACACTACTTATTATGTTACCACTTAGTATAGTAAGCCTTGTGGTTTATATTTTAAGAGGCAATATGCCTTGGTTTGATGCATTAAAGATTGGAACGGGATTTGTTCTAGGCGGAATTGTGGGGGCATTTTTACTAAAAATTATTAGTAATGGTTGGCTAGGAATTGTGTTTAGTATAATAATAATTGCAGGCGGTTTAAAAATGATTTTATGAAAAACTGGTTGTACTTGATTTTAGCAGGATTTATAAGTGGTATTGTAGGAGGAATGGGTATGGGAGGAGGAACTTTACTTATACCTGTACTTACAATTTTTCTTTCTTTTGCTCAGAAAAATGCTCAAGCCATTAATCTATTAGTTTTTATTCCAATGTCAATTTTTGCATTAATTGTGCATATAAAAAATAAATTAGTTGATTTTAAAGTAGGATTACCAATAATTATTACAGGTGTATTCTTTTCTATCGGAGGCTCTCTACTTGCAAATAGTTTAAGTAATAATTTTTTAAGAAAGATTTTTGGAGGATTTCTCCTAATTGTAGGCATTAATCAGATAATTCAAACAATACTTACTCTAAAAAAGAATAAAGAAAATAAATTAACTAAACAATTTAAATTTAGAATTTTTATTAAATGATATCAGTATTTAATTGCTTGTGCGAAATATTATTTTGTGCTAAAATTTAAGTAAGTTAATTAATACTATTGACTAATTAAATTTTAAAATACTTGGAGGGGAAAATGTTAGTAGATTCCAATACTTGTGTAGGTTGTGGTACTTGTGTAGGTGCTTGTCCAGTTAACGCTATTAGTTTTGACGCTAATGGTAAAGCGGTTATAGACCAAGAAATCTGCATTCACTGTGGTACTTGTGAAGGTGTTTGCCCAGTTAATGCTATTAGTCACTAATCTAAAAATATATAATTTGGGCTCTAGAATTATTCTAGGGCTTTTTGTTTACAATTTAATAAGTTATTATAAATAAAAATAAAAAAATTATAAAGAAACTTTAAAATTATTGAAATTTATTTTGATTAATTTTTTAATAAAAGTTGTGTACAAATAAAAATTTTTATGTTATAATCTTTGAAGATGAGAAAGTTCGTACATTTTAAGTCTAAAACTAAGCGTGCTTTATTAGTTTAAAGGAGAACAGCGGTGGAGAAGATTGCGGTAATAGAAATTAAAACTACAAGTGTTAAATTACAAATAGTAGATGTTATTAGAAATAAATATTTTGAAATAAGCAAAGTTATGGAAATGCCTATTAATTTAACTAAAGATTTCTATGGTGATATGTTTATAAAACCAACTATTACTAAAGAAATTAATAATATACTACTTGTTTACAAGAAAATAATTGAAAAATACGAATGTACAGAGACTATATGTCTTGCTTCCGATATTGTGTCTGAAGCAAAAAATCAAAATGGTTTCTTAAGCGAATTATTTGTAGTTAGTGGATTTAAGTTTGAGGTACTAGACGCCGACCAGGAAATGAACTATATTTATACATCTGTAATTAATAGTTTTAATAGACCTAAAGGTATTATTATAAATGTTTGTGATTATAATACTGAATTAATTGTGTATAACAGAAGAAACATTATTAATAAACTAGTAATTCCTTATGGAAGTGTGAGATTATATGATGAGGAAATTAATTCTACATTTGAAGAAAGAGAAGAGATGATTAATGATATTGTAAATAAATTAATTGTCGAAAGTGGAATTAAAAATGACCTTCCTGAAGAATTTGATATTATTGGCTGTGGTGATGTATTTAAAGACTATGGAACTGTTTGTAGAAAAGCCAAAAAATATCCTATAGATTTATCTCATAATTTTGTATCAAACAAAACAGATTTTGAGAAAGTGTATAATTTGATTAAAGGTTATGATGTTAATTCTGCAACTAAAATTAAAGGAATTTCTTTACATAATAGTAAGTATTTCCCTTGTGGGCTTCAAATTATAAAATCCGTATTAGATAATTTTAACAAAGACGAATTTGCGATAAGTAAACTTGGTAGAGTTGAAGGTATATTATTTAATAAAATTATTCCTCTTACAATAGAGAAACCTATTAGTGATACATTAGGTTATAGCCTACAAGTAATGAATGATTATTATGATAGAAAGCCTAATAACTCACAACATATTTATGAAATTAGTATGATACTATTTAAACAACTTAAGGTTTTGCACAAATTACCAAGACCTTATGTTAAGGTTTTAAGAATTGCAAGTTATTTAGTTAATAGTGGATATAGGGTTGACCTTGAGAATGCTGAAAAGGTAGTATTTGATGTTATTAAGAATAGTACAATTTTTGGTGTGGGACATACCGATATTATTCTTGCTGGTTTCGTTGCTCTATGTAAAAATTCAGATAACTTTAATCTAAGTGAGTGGGTAAGATACAAGGAATATTTAACCGATGAAGACTTAGTTGCAGTTAAAAAACTTTCAGTTATTTTAAAAGTAGCAGAGGCTTTAGATGTTACAGGCTTTGGTTCAGTAGTTGATATCAGCTGTGATATCTTGGGTGATAGTGTAATTATGAAAACAATAGTTGAACAAGATGCTAGTTTTGAAATTAATTATACAATGCTTTGTGGTTCAGACTTTAAAAAAGCATTTGGAAAGAACCTAGAAGTTTTATAAAAATTTGACCATCTAATTGATGGTCTTTTTATTAAACAATATAAATATAAAATAAAATTTAGAAATAAATATTTTTCAATAGTTTTTTATAGTTAAAATCTTATTAATAATTTACAAATAATAATTAGAAGATAAATATACAAAATTATAAAGAAGCAAAAAAATAATAATAAAGATTTGTATTTAAATTAAATTTATAGTAAAATATTTAAGACTAATGAAAAATAGGTGATAGTTATGAAATGTATTTATTGTGGTAATAGTGAGAGTAAAGTATTAGATAGTAGAAGTTGTGATGAAAATAATAGTATTAGAAGGCGTAGAGAATGTCTTTCTTGTGGTAAAAGATTTACTACTTACGAGACAATAGAAACGACTCATATTTTAGTAATAAAATCAGATAATAGTAGGCAAGAATTTGATTCTGAAAAATTAAAAAGGGGAATTATAAGGGCTTGTGAAAAAAGACCTGTGTCCATCTCTCAAATAGATGCCATTGTTAGTAATATAGAGAAAGAGATTTATAATTCTTTAGACCAAGAAGTAAGCAGTGCAAAAATTGGTGAACTTGTAATGGATAATCTAAAGAAAGTAGATGAAGTTTCCTATATAAGATTTGCAAGTGTATATAGAAAATTTGCTGACCTTGCTAACTTTATTGAATTTATTCAAGAGTATGATAATAAAAGATAATTTATATATAAATAATGCAAGACAAGAATTAAGATATATTCTTAGTTCCTGTCTTTTTTTATTGTAATTTAAAACTAAATTTAATAAAGATTTTATAATATTTAACTTAATTATAATCTTAAGCATTGCAATTTTTATTTAAAATATTTTATAGAAAATATTTAACTTTTAATCAAAATATGTTGTGTAATTTTTTGTAGTTATTAAATGTTAAATTTTTATAAATTGGAGTTTTTAAATATAGATTTTGTAGTTAATAAATATACAATAAATCTTATAAATATCCAATCAGATTTTTTTAAATTTTGTATAATCAAAGTAATTTTATTTATTAATTACAAATATTTAATTAAAAAATATGTTATTTATTAAATAATTATTTTTATTGATAAAAATTAATTATGTAACAAATATAATAAAATAATTGAC